>CBFIHY010000097.1:0-6397 GCA_965662315.1 Alphaproteobacteria bacterium | reverse complement strand
ACAATTTTAGTCATTCTGATGATACTCAGCCTCGGCACCGCATTGGTAAGCAATATCGTGCTGCTTATTTGCGGCCTGAAACAGGCACGGTAAAGCGGCGCGGCTAACCCCGCCCTTTACCCTATTGCTCTCTCAACAACCTTGCCCGTTGCCGTTCCCAGTCGCGTTTTTTCTCGTTTTCGCGGCGGTCGGCTTTTTTGCGGCCCTTGGCCAGACCAAGCAGAAGTTTGACACGGCCGGTATCATTAAAATACAGCTTTAGCGGCACAATGGTCATGCCATCGCGCTGCACCGCCGCCATCAGCTTGTTCAATTCGCGCCTGTGCAATAGCAGCTTGCGCGGCTGCGTCGCCTTATGGTTATGGCGATTGCCTTGGGTATATTCGGGAATATCGGCATTGATGAGAAACGCCTCATCATCTTGCATGGTGGCATAGCTATGCGCCAAATCGGCCTTGCCTTGGCGCAAAGATTTAACCTCTGTGCCCTGCAGCACAAGCCCCGCTTCAAAGGTTTCAGTGACCTCAAAATCGCGACGGGCGCGGCGGTTTTCGGTAATGGTGCCGTCTCCCGCTGCGTTTTTCTTGCGGCCACCGCTTTTGGAAGACATGACTAGAGGCCCAGCGCGTCCATTGCCGCGTCAATTTTGCTGCGCGCCATATCGGAAGCCGGTAATAGCGGCAGGCGAATGTCTTCGGCGCATTTACCCAAACGCGCCATCGCATATTTGGCCGGTGACGGGCTGGTCTCACAAAACAGCGCATCCATGAGTGGCAATAATTCGGCCAGCAAAGCCTCGGCCTTATCAAAATCGCCATCCAGCGTTGCCTGCTGCACGGCGGCGCATTTAGCCGGTGCAATATTGGCGCAAACAGAAATGACGCCTACCCCGCCCAGCTTATTAAACGCCACCGCGCTGGCATCTTCGCCGGAAAGCTGAATGAAATCGTCGCCGCACGCCGCCGCCTGTTGGGCAATGCGCGCCATATCGGCAGTTGCGTCTTTGACACCGACAATGTTTTTAATCTCAGCCAACCGCCCCATGGTTTCCGGCGTCATATCAACAATTGAGCGACCGGGGATATTGTAGAGAATAATCGGCAGCGCGGTGTTTTTGGCAATCGCCTCAAAATGCGCAAACAAGCCCTCTTGGGTCGGCTTATTATAATAAGGCGTCACATGCAGCACCGCATCGGCACCGGCTTTTTCCGCGTGTTGGGTAAAGGCAATCGCCTCAGCCGTGGCATTGGATCCGGCACCGGCAATAATCGGCACGCGCTTATCGGCCGCTTCAATGGTCAATTCAACCACCCGTTCATGCTCAGCATGGCTCAGCGTCGGGCTTTCACCGGTTGTGCCCACCGGCACCAGCCCGTGTATCCCCTCGGTCACCTGCCAATCGACAAGCGATTGCAGCGCCGCGTCATCGACCGCGCCGTTTTTAAAAGGGGTAATCAGTGCCGTATAGGCGCCTCGAAACATAGTCAGCTCCAATATTTGCGGGCGGCCTCGGTTTACCTTGCCAACCCGCTTGCTTGGCGGCAACATACCACAAGATTGAATGGCAGCAAGCACTGCCCGTAGGGAGAGAGCCATGAGTGAAACACCAACAAGTGCCGTTATATTCGGCGTCGGGCCGCGCCAAGGTGTTGGCGCAGAACTGTGTCACCGGGCCGCGCAGCGCGGCATGCATGTTTTCGTAAATGGCCGCACGGCAGAAAAAATCGAAGCCGTTGCCGATGATATTAATAAAGCCGGTGGCAGCGCCAGCCCGCTACTGGCCGATTTGACCGATGAAACGGCGGTGAATGCCGCCATGACCGAGGTCGAAGCCGAGGTCGAAGCCGGTGGGCGGCTTTTGGAATTGGCGATTTACAATGCCGGTAATAATCGCCCCGAAGCTTTTCTTGATGTCACGGCTGAGGTTTTTGAGGATATGTGGAAAGTAATTTGCTTTGGCGGCTTTCTGGCCTCGAAAGCGGTTGTGCCATTAATGCTGAAACAATCGGAACAAGCCGCGCAGCAAAATATCGGCCAAAGCCTTTTGTTTACCGGCGCCAGCGGCTCTTTGCGCGGCAAGGCCAATTTCGCCGCCTTCGCTTCCGGCAAGGGCGCATTGCGGATGATGGTGCAATCATTGGCGCGCGAGTTCGGCCCGCAAGGCATCCATGTCGGCCATGTGATTATTGATGGGGTGATTGACGGCGAAAAAGTGCGCAGCCGCTTTGCTGAATATATTGACGGCAAGGGCGATGATGGCGCGCTGAATATTGCCGCCATTGCTGATGCGTTTTTTATGATGCACGAGCAGCACCGCTCTGCCTGGACGCAGGAACTCGACCTGCGCCCATTTAAAGAGGAATTTTAGAAGCGGCGGCTGGCCGATAAATTAACCCCGCTCAAGCTGCCATTTCGATAGCTGAAAAACTCAAAGCCGGAATTCAACATCCAACCGGTTTCGGTTTCCAGCATCATCTCCAAGGTCATTGTGCTGTGCGATAGCGATTGGTTTTTATCATCGGCATCCATCACATAGCGATAAACCGTGTCAGGGTCGGCCAGCAAAAAGGCGTCGGCTATCGTGTCATCACTCATATCGGCTTGATAGCCAAGCTCGCCGGACAGACTGAGCCGGCCGACATCGGTCTCATAAGTTTCTGCAAAGCGCAAACTCCAACCTGCATAATAGGTGCGCATATCTTGCGGCAAATATTGATAAGTCGCCGTGCCGCCACTCTCACGATAGCCATCCAGACTTATCGATTGATACGCGGCATCCAAAGCGACGGTCATTTCAAAATCCGGAAACTCGAATATCTGACTGGCGGAAAGTAGCCAGTGCATTTTATCGCCATCACGCGTGCCACGATATAAATCGCCATTTACCGTGCGCTCAATATCAAACTCCAACGCGCCGATACCCAGCCCGCCTTGCAGATAAATATCTTTGCGCGGCACGAAACTCAAATAGGTCATGAACAGGCCGGTCTGCAATTCCGCCTCGGCGTTTTGGCTGGCCGTCTCTGTCTCGCTTTCAGCCATTTGGTAAAAACCGCCCATGGTAATTTCACGGTTGAGGCGATAATCAACACCCAGCGTTAAATTGCGCCCATGCACATCAACTTTCATATCATTGCTGGCTGTGCGCAAACTTCCGTTCAGCCATTGGCCGCGTGACCAAACGGCCATGCCTTCCGGCATTATATGCTCGGAAACATTATTGAAATAATCATTAGCCAATGCGCCCAAACCGCCATCAACCGCCTGCTGCAGGCCAACATCGTTAAACGCCAAACGGACATCATGCGACGAATGATTATGGCGGCTATTATTCGGATTATCACGCAACTCAGCCAATCGTGACAGGCCGATTTGCGTCGCCATGCGAATGGCCGGTATCAGGCTTTGCCGCGTAATATCGAACATTTCGCGGGTTGAGGTATCCGTCATGGTCACCACTTGCGCATTGGCGTTTGGTCGGCTTGGCGTGTCGTCATCATCACTTCCCGCTGCCACCGCCGCTTCGCTGATTGTCCAATCAAAGCTTTGCGTGTCGCTGGCACTATCGGGGTCGGTAACGGTAATCGTCACCGCATAAATACCAAGCGCGCTAGGTGTGCCGGTTATCGCCCCGCTACCCGCATTAATGGACAAACCGCTTGGCAGGCCGGTCGCTGCATAGCTGATTGTATCGCCATTCGCATCGCTGGCTGCCGGGGTGAAAGAAACCGCGACATCCACCGTCGCGCTGCGGTCTTCAATCGGCGTCAAAACCGGTGCCGCATTGCCGACAACGACCGTCCAAGTCAGGCTTTCGCTATCGCTGCCGCCATTGCCATCGGAAATTGAAACTGAAGTTGAATAGCTGCCTGCCGCGCTTGGCGTGCCGGTAATTGCACCGGTGCTGCTGTTAATACTCAGTCCGGTTGGCAAGCCGGTGGCCGACCAGCTAATCGTGTCGCTATTGGTATCACTGGCAGAAGGCGAAACACTAACCGCGGTTCCGACAGTACTTGATTGGTCGCCAATCGCCGCCAAAACCGGCGCGCTATTGGCGATGGTGAAGGTAAAGCTCTCATCATCCGAGCCACCAAAGCCGTCATTAATCGTCACTGTGGTCGAATAGGCATTATTGGTTGTTGGCGTGCCACTAATCACACCGGTGCCGCTATTAATGCTGAGGCCGGCGGGCAAGCCTGTCGCCGACCATGTGACGCTGTCACTATCGGCATCGCTGGCCGTCGGTGAAATGGAAACCGCCGACCCGATTGTGCCGCTTTGGTCGCCAATCGCAGATAATACCGGCGCATTATTGGCCGTAATCGTCCAGCTGAATGTATCGCTATCAGTATCCGTGCCGTCAGAAACCGATACTGTTGTTGTCACTGTTTGGGCCGTCGTCGGGGTGCCGCTAATGGTGCCTGTGCTGCTGCTAATTGACAGACCGGCAGGCAAACCGGAAGCTGAATAAGTCAGCGTGTCACCGCTATCTGCGTCCGTCGCGCCGGTGCTCACCGAGACCGTGCTATCATTCTGCCGATGCGTCTGATCGCTGATATTGGACAGAACCGGCGCGGCATTGGTGATTGTGCCCGTGAGGCTGAGTTGGAAAACGGAATTGCTTCCGCCATAATCAAAATTACTGTTCGACGCATCGTCATTGGAACGCAGAATTTCGTAAGAGCCGGAGCCGCAAGCGCAGGCGATAATAATCGACTGATTAACCCCTGAGGTAAAATCAATATCGCCGGTAAAAGTCGCGCGTCTCGTCGAGGTATTGTAACTGCTATAGGTCATCGCCGTGCCGCCAATTGTTAAGGTGGTATTGCTTAACATGACGGTGATTGAACCGCTTACCGTGGTTCCCAATTGCAAGACCAGACTGGTGACATTCATATTGCGATTGGGGGAAAGCGTGCTGGATGCCGACAAATTGGTGATCATGGTTGTCGTGAAGTCGGTCGTGGCAGACAGGTTGTTAACCAGCACTGACTGCGCCTGCGCTTGCGGCACAGAAATATACAAAAGCCCCAGTAAGACGATTAAAGTTTTTGATGCGCGGCGGAATGAAACGCCCCACTGAAAGCTATTTTTAGACAAAGTATCTCTCCCTCGACACTGAAGTTCGAAAAAGGATACAAACAGCTTCAATCGCGCATACGCATTCTGCGAGCGTGCTTACGGAGAAAAGAATGTCCGGGTTCCAATTCCAGACTTTTTCCTCGGAAGAAACTCATCAATGATGAATCTCTTCAAAATTTTTGTAACATATTGCGCTATTTTTAAGCAAGCAGATGTCCGGCCAATTTATGTCCGCTTAAAAAGCCGTCTTCGACTTTACTGCCCAAACACCAATCGCCAATTGCCGATAGGCCCAAAACGGCATCAGACAGAAACGGTTTTTCCAATGGCGTTGGGGTGGAGGCATAACGCCAGCGATGCAGACGGTCATAGCCGCCGGCCTTGACCGAAAGCCCGGTTAACCCGGCAAAGCGCTGCTTTATGCCAACCGACACATCATCCATATCGGTTTCAATATGCGCCTCGCTCCATTGATGATTGGTTTGAATAATCAGCGCATCACCGCCGACCCGCCCGGGCTTGCGCGAATTGACCGCCGCAAACCCCAGAATATCATCATCAAAATGCGCGCAATCCCAATCGGGTAAATCTATTTCTTGCGCCGCATATCCCAGCATTAAACTATGGCAGCCGATCATCTTCACATTCGCCAGCGCGGAAGAAAAATTGTTCTCTAATGGTAATAAAGCCATAGCCTGCGCCGCCGGAATGGCCAATACGACATGCGCAAACGGCCCGAAACGCGCATCAGCACTGTGCAAATGCCAAGCCTGCGCCTGCCCGTCAATCGCTTCAATCTGACAATCGAGATAGGCTTTAATCTGCGGCCTTCCGGCCAATATCGCCCGACCCATATTCATCGCCGGTGCAAAAACCAATTTCGCCACTGCATCCGTATTTTGCGTTACCGCGCCGTCCGACGCGATACGCACTGACTTTGCCTGCCAGTCACGAACATGGCCGGCATGACGCAATGGCGCCAACCAATCGGCAAATTCCGCACTTTGGGCGCGAAAATATTGCGCCCCATGGTCGAATTGATAAGCCTGTTGCTGAGCTTGAGCCCGCCGCGTCGACATACGACCCGACAGGCCACGCGATTTATCAAAAAGCGATACTGAATAGCGGTCCGTCAAGGCGGTTGCGCAGGCCAATCCGGCAATGCCCGAGCCGATAATGGCGAGAGCGGGCTTTTCATTTTCATTCATGAAGCTGATACGTGCCGCGCGCGCATGCGGATTGCCGAAAATGACTTGAAAAGCGCGACGCCCTTGTCTATCAACGGCGGTGGAGAGGTGGCCGAGTGGTCGAAGGC
>CBFIHY010000096.1:0-6473 GCA_965662315.1 Alphaproteobacteria bacterium | reverse complement strand
TTATCAAGCCACCCATGTGCCGGTGGGCGAAGACCAAAAACAGCATCTCGAATTGGCCCGCGATATTGCGCAAAAATTCAATAATGATTTTAACGCGGAAGGATTTTTTCCGCAGCCTGAGCCATTGATACAAGGGCCGGCAACGCGGGTGATGAGCTTGCGTGATGGCAGCAAGAAAATGTCGAAATCAGACCCGTCTGATTTATCGCGCATCACCATGCTGGACAGCGCTGATGAGATTGCCAAAAAAATTCGCAAAGCGAAAACCGATCCGGATGTTTTGCCCGATAGCGAGGCGGGGCTGGACGGACGACCGGAGGCGGCCAATTTGCTGGGCATTTATGCGGCTTTGGCCGAGCAAGAATTATCCTTGGTTATCGGCCAATTTGCCGGTCAGCAATTCTCCGCCTTAAAAGAGGCTTTGGCCGAATTGGCGATTGCCAAAATCGGCCCGATTGGTGATGAGATGCGCCGCCTCAATGATGATCCGGCGGCAGTTGATGCGATTTTGGCCGATGGGGCCGAACGCGCCCGCGCTTTGGCCGAGCCGGTCATGGCCGATGTGCGCAAGCTGGTCGGCTTTCTGGGCAGCTAGCGTCTTTTTGCTTGTTTCGGCGGTCAAACGCGTGTCAGCATAAGTGCCATGGATATTAACCAGCACTTACAGCGCAAGTTTCTCATTGTTGTGGATGGGACACCGGAAAGCCATGCAGCTTTGCGCTTTGCCGCGCGCCGCGCGCATGGCACGGGCGGTAAAGTGGCCTTGCTTTTGGTGATTGAGCCGGAAAGCCATGAGCATTGGCTGGGTGTCGGCAGCTTGATGAAAGAAGAAGCCGAACAAGAGGCTGAACGGATTTTGGGTGAATGTGCGACTTTGGTTGAAATTCTGGGTGGCGAAAAACCGACCACGCATATTCGTCATGGCATGATGGATGAAGAAGTGGCGCAATTAATCGATGAAGACCGAACCATTTCAACCCTTGTATTGGCCGCCGCTGTCGGCTCCGGCGGGCCGGGGCCATTGGTCTCGTCTATCGGTGCCGGTAAATCACCGATACATATTCCGGTGACGATTGTCCCCGGTGATTTATCCGATGATGAGATTGATGCGCTGACTTAACCGCGCGCCATAAAATGAGCAGCCATCTTATTTGGCGCATATATTTAGCGTATATATTTGGCGTATAAGAATTTGGGTCGTGAAAAGCTGGTTATTGTCGCATGGCTTGCCTATATAGGCTGAAGAAAAGGATCGCATGATGTTTATTCAAACCGAAGATACGCCCAATCCGGCGACATTGAAATTCCTGCCCGGCCGTGCCGTGACGGGGGACGCGCCGCCGGTTGATTTTCCAAATGCCGAAGCGGCTGCCGCCTCGCCCTTGGCGGCTGAATTGTTCCAAATTGAAGGGATTGTTTCGATTTTTTACGGCAGTGATTTCATCGCCGTGTCAAAAGCCGATACGGCCGAATGGCAGCATATTAAGCCCGCCGCATTAAATGCGATGATGGCGCATTTTGTCTCAGAGCAGCCATTAATGAGCGCCGATATGGCGGTTGGCGGCACGGATTTTGCCGAAGAAGATGCGGAAACCGTCGCTGTCATCAAACAAATTCTCGACACACGCGTGCGCCCTGCGGTTGCTCAAGATGGCGGCGATATTGTTTTTCACGGCTTTCGTGACGGCATTGTTTCATTACATATGCGCGGCGCTTGTGCCGGCTGCCCGTCGGCGACGGCAACGCTGAAACAAGGGGTTGAAAACCTGCTGCGCCATTACGTGCCTTCGGTGACCGAAGTGCGTCCGGTTTTATAATCGCGTTCTGTAATCGAGTTTTTTGTGAAAACCGTTCATTAGAAAAGGAAGAGGCATATGCTTGACCAAAACGCGCTTGATTTATTGTTCAATAAGGCACGCAGCCATAATGATTTTGACCCGACCCCGGTGGCGGAAGACACATTACACGCGCTCTATGATTTGATGAAAATGGGCCCGACCAGCGCCAATTGCTGTCCGGCAAGACTGGTCT
Source organism: Alphaproteobacteria bacterium (assembly GCA_965662315.1). Classification (GTDB taxonomy): domain Bacteria; phylum Pseudomonadota; class Alphaproteobacteria; order RS24; family RS24; genus UBA8337. The sequence continues at coordinate 4,442 of CBFIHY010000096.1, read as the reverse complement.
TTGTCAGTTCCGAAGCGGGCAAAAAACGCCTGATGCCGTTTATTATTGAAAGCAATATTGCGAAAGTCGAAGCGGCACCGGTTTGCGTCATCATTGCCAATGACATGAAATTTTATGACCGCATTCCGGAATTGTTTCCGCATAATCCCGAGGCCAAAAACTGGTTCGCCGGCTCAGAAGAATTTGCCGCCGAGACGGCGATGCGCAATGGCTCTTTGCAAGCCGGATATTTAATGTTGGCAGCGCGCGCTTTGGGCCTCGATGTCGGGCCGATGAGCGGTTTTGACGCCAATGGCGTCAATCAGGAATTTTTCCCCGATGGCCGATTTAAAGCCAATATGTTGTGCAATCTCGGCCATGGCCGCGCCGCCGCTTTATTTGAGCGCAGCCCGCGCCTGGCATTTGACGATGCCTGCCAAATTGTTTGACCGGTAAATCATTATCATGACCGCGCCGCTCATTCTTGCTTGTGACACCACGCAAGGGGCGTGTTCAGCCGCGCTTTATCAAGACGGTATTTTGGCCGCCGCTTTGGCGCCGATGCAAAAAGGTCATGCCGAAGCGTTAATGCCGATGCTGGAAAATCTGCTGGCTGAAGCTGATATTGAGATGCGCGCCATTGACCGCTTGGCGGTGACACATGGCCCCGGCTCTTTCACCGGTGTCAGGGTCGGCCTGTCGGCGATGCGCGGTTTGGCGCTGGCTTTGGATGCGCCGCTTAAAACCTATGGCACATTAGAGCTGATGGCGCGCGGCGCCTTATCGGCCCCCGAAAAGACAGGTATTTCGTCAGATATGGGCCTTTTGGTGGCGGTTGATGCGCGGCGCGAAAGTTTTTTTGTGCAAAGTTTTGCGCCCGATGGGCAGCCGGAAAACCAAGCGCAAGCGGTTGATTTAACCGCTGCCTTGGCCTTGCATCAGGCACGCCCCTTGGTCGCCATTGGCACCGGTGCGCCGCTTTTGGCCGCGGCCGATGCCGATTTGATTGTATTGGATGGGCATGATTGGCCCGATGCAGCGATTTTGGCGGCATGGGCGGCGCAAGATGATGCGTGGGCGCATCTGCCGCCGGCTGAGCCGCTATATTTGCGCCCGCCGGATGCCAGCCTGCCTGACCCGCGCAAGAAAATTGCCCGCCTCACAAAAGACAATCGCAATGGCTGAGATTGAATTGCTGCAAGACCCGCATGGCTTGGCGGCGATGCATCAAAAATGTTTTGATGCGGCATGGTCGGCGCAAGCCTTTGCCGATTTATACGATAAGGCCGATGCCAAATCTTACGGCACGCAAAACGGTTTTATTTTGCTGCAACCCTTGCCCGACGCGTTTGAAATCTTGACCTTGGCCGTGTTGCCGGCAGCGCGCCGCCATGGCTTGGCGACAGCGCTTTTGAAAACCGCTTTTCGACTGGCCGATAATCTGCCGATTTGGTTGGAAGTGGCGGCGGATAATCAGCCGGCCTTGGCGCTTTATCGGGCTTGCGGTTTTGTCGAGACGGGGCGGCGCAAAGCCTATTATAAAAGGGCTGGTCAAAAGCGCGTTGATGCGCTTTTAATGCAATGGACGAAACAACAGGGCTGAACGGGCACCTCTGAAATGGCAAGCAAGCAGAGCGATATTGAAGCGATGGCGGTTGATGCCGGCATGCGCATGACCGAGCAAAGGCGGGTGATTGCGCGGATTTTATCGCAAGCGCAAGACCACCCTGATGTTGAAGAAGTGTATAAGCGCGCGGCCGATGTTGACGATGCGATATCAATTGCCACGGTCTATCGCACAGTGCGGTTATTTGAAGAGGCAGGTATTTTGACCCGCCATGATTTTGGTGATGGCCGCGCCCGCTATGAGCCGGCACCGGAAGACCATCATGATCATCTCATCGATATCCAATCGGGCAAAGTGATTGAGTTTACCAATGATGAGATTGAACGGCTGCAAGAAGAAGTCGCCGCCAAGCTCGGCTATCGGTTGGTTGACCATCGCCTCGAGCTTTATGCTGTTCCGCTGGATAGCGATGGCGAGAGCAGCAAAGTAAAAAACAAAAAATAATTCGAGCTGATGCGTTTTGTAAGATTTGCTTTTCGTCTGTGCGGGTTTTTGGCCGCGATTATTGTTTTCGTGCCGCCGCAATTGATTTTAATGTTTGTGCCGCGCTTGCGGTTTTTCATTCCGCTAATGTTTTTCCGCACCATGCTGCGGCTTATCGGTGTGCGCCTTGCGATGACCGGCCCGATGCCGAAAGCCGGCACGCTGATTGTTGCCAATCATATGTCATGGTTTGACATTATCGTTATCGGCGCGGTGATGCCGCTTTCTTTCATTGCCAAAAGTGAGGTCAAAAGCTGGCCGCTTTTCGGCCAATTGGCGTTGCTGCAAAACACGGTTTTTGTCGATCGGCGGCGTGGCCGCCATGCTCTGGCAGAAAAGAACACGATTGCCGCGCGGCTCAATCAAGGCGACAGTATTGTGTTATTTGCCGAAGGCACCTCGACCGACGGATTACGGGTTTTGCCGTTTAAATCGACTTTATTCGCCGCGGTTGAAGGGCTGGATAAGGTGCCGGTTCAAGCCATGACCATGGCTTATACGCGCATTCATGATATGGCGATGGGGCGGCGTCAGCGCATGGCTTATGGCTGGATTGGCGATATGGCGTTATTGCCGCATTTCTTTTTCATGCTGGCCGGCCCGCCGATAACGGTGGATATTGTGTTTCACCAACCTTTGCCCGCAGCCGGCGAGATGAGCCGTAAGCAAATGGCCGAGGCCTTGCACCGACAAGTCAGTGACGGCTTGGATGCGATAGCGCGCGGGGCCCCCCATCCGATGGACGCGATGGTCTGAATTTTTTGAACGCTTGAAAGATAAGGGTAAAAAAGCTAAGGCGGTTGCATGAGCATGAATGAGAGACAGCCGATAAGCGAAAATGCCGCGGAAAAAAGCGGGCAAAAGCGCCCTAATGATAAAGCCTGCTTTATCAAAACCTATGGCTGCCAAATGAATGTCTACGACAGCCAGCGCATGGAAGAAGCATTGGCGGCGGCCGGCTATCGCTCGGTCACATCGGCGGATGAAGCCGATATGGTGATTTTAAACACCTGCCATATTCGGGAAAAAGCGGCGGAAAAAGTCTATTCCGAATTGGGTCGCTTAAAGCCGCTAAAAGCGCAAAACAAAGATATGGTTATCGGCGTTGCCGGTTGTGTGGCGCAGGCTGAGGGGGCGGAAATCATCTCGCGTGCGCCGGTGGTCGATATGGTTTTCGGGCCGCAAACATTTCAGCAATTGCCGGCCATGTTGGATGAAATTGACGCCACGCGCGCGCGCGGCGAAAAAGCCAAATTAGTGCGCACGGAATTTCCGGCGGCAGAAAAATTTGATGCGCTGCAAGCAGTGCCGCGAAAGCCGGTCACGCGCAGCCCATCGGCCTTTGTTACCGTGCAAGAAGGGTGCGATAAATTTTGCACATTTTGTGTGGTGCCTTATACGCGCGGTGAAGAAGTATCGCGGGCGACGCAAGATATTATCGCTGAGGCGCGCGCCTTGGTTGGTGAAGGCGTGTGTGAAATCACCCTATTGGGACAAAACGTCAATGCCTGGTCGTTTGACGGTTTGCGGCTTGATGGCTTGCTGGATAAATTGGCTGAGGTTGACGGTTTGGCGCGTTTGCGCTTCACCACCAGCCATCCGCGCGATATGGATGCGGCGCTTATCGCTGCGCATGGCAGCAATGACAAATTAATGCCCTATTTGCATTTGCCGGTGCAGTCGGGTTCCGACCGTATTTTAAAAGCGATGAACCGCAAGCACAAAGCGGCTGATTATATTCAGCTGACCGAACAATTTCGCGCGGCGCGGCCCGATTTGGCTTTGTCCTCCGATTTTATTGTCGGCTTTCCGGGCGAGACGGATGAGGATTTTGCCGCCACCATGGCGCTGGTTGAAAAAGTGACTTATGCGCAAGCTTTTTCATTTAAATATAGCCCGCGCCCCGGCACACCGGCAGCGGATGAGGCGGCGCAGGTCGATGAAGCGGTAAAGGCGACGCGTTTGGCGCAATTGCAAGATTTGTTAAATGCCCAGCAAGTGGCGTTTCATCAGGCGCAAATCGGCAAAATATTGCCTGTTTTATTTGATAAGCCGTCAAAAAGCGGCACACAAATGAGCGGCCGCAGCCCGTATTTGCAACCGGTGCATGTTGAAACCGATATGAGCCGCGCTGATATGCTGCGCGGGCGGATTTTAAATGTCGAGATTACCGCCGCGCATGCCAATAGTCTCAGCGGCCGTCTGGTTGAAGATGCAATGGATGAGATTGCTGTTTCGTGAAATATTGCCACGCCCCTGCGCTCGGCACTTGCCAATTCAGTCAATTGCGCCAATACTCAACAGAATGACATTGTTGATGATTTATCCAAATATCTGCCACGGGGTCGGCGCT
>CBFIHY010000095.1:0-6480 GCA_965662315.1 Alphaproteobacteria bacterium | reverse complement strand
GCAAAAGCGGGTCATCGCTCAGCGACACCATATTCTCGGTCATTTGAAAATCGACAGGCTCGACCGCCAGCACAGCGCGCAAAAGCCCGGCCTTATGCAAAGCCCGCGCCGCCGCCGCTGCACTTGGCAGAGCCATAATTTTCAGCATTTCCTGCTGCTTGCGCTCGCCCGACAGCGCGCGCAACGGCACCGCCGCCGCTTGGCAGGCAGCCAGCGCATCGGCGTTCATATCGGCCTCCGGCGTGAGGCGAAAATGAAAGCGGAAATAGCGCAGCACCCGCAAATAATCTTCTTCAATGCGCGCCGCCGCTTGGCCGATAAAGCGCACATGCTTGGCAGCAATATCAGCCAGCCCCGTTTCTGTCGGGTCATGCAGCGTGCCATCGGCATCGGCATAAAGCGCATTAATGGTAAAGTCGCGCCGCGCCGCATCGCCATGCCAATCTTTGGTGAAAGCCACTTCGGCATGGCGGCCATCGGTTTCCATATCCACCCGCAAAGTGGTGATTTCATAAACCAGCGGCTTATCCGCCTGATACATAATGGCCGAAACAGTGCCGTGCTTAATGCCGGTCGGCACGGTTTTAATCTTTGCTGCTTTGAGGCGCGACATCACTTCTTCGGGCGGCAAATCGGTCGCCATATCGACTTCCGTTTCGGCCGTGGCAATGCCCATCAGCGCATCGCGCACGCAACCGCCAACGCAACGCGTGGTCGCCGCCGCATCATTCAGCAGCGATAAAATCTGTTGCGTTTGCGGCAAGTCCAGCCAGCCGCGATGTTTGGCATCCAGCTTGCTCATTTGGTTTATTCAAATCTGCCGGGCACAATCTCACCATCTTTATAGCTTGGCGAAATATACGTGCCCTCAGGCGCATTGCCGGTGCTGGCCCGATAGCCGCCAAGGCTGGCCACCACCAGCGCCAATCCGGCAATTGCGGCAAAGGCATAATATTTGCGGGTTTGTGCGCTTGGCTTATTGGCCGCAATAAAGCGCACCCACACCCATGTCATAATAAACGGTAACGCGAACAAAAACGCATTCAGTGCCAGTATTCTTAGCATTCGGCTATCCTCCGGCTCATATGCACCAGCATACCTGCTGTCGCTCCCCATATATTATAGCCCTGATAGTTCATAGAATAAAAGTTCCACATGCGGCCTTTCCACTCGCCGCTATCGGTTTTCCAGTTTTTCTCGCTCAGGGCGATATGCGCCGGTACTTCAAAAATATCGGCAACTTCGTTTTTATCAGGCGTCAAGGTGAAGCCGGGCCTGACAAAACCGACCACCGGTAAAATCAGAAAGCCGGTGCCGGTTTGATATGTGTCCAGCACACCGGCAATTTCCACATGCGACGGGTCGAGGCCAATCTCTTCTTCCGCCTCGCGCAAAGCAGCGGCAATCGGCGTGGCGTCACTATCTTCCACTTTGCCGCCGGGAAACGCCACTTGGCCGGAATGTTTTTCCAAATGGTCAGCGCGGCGCGTCAGCAAAATCGACGGCTCATCAAGATGTTCGACCAGCGGCACCAGCACAGCAGCAAGGCGCAAATCGCGGGTCATTTCCTCAATTTCGGCCTGATTTAAATTATCGTTCAAATCGTCTTCAACGCGTTGGTCGCGCAACTCGCCCAAGCCGTTTAATTGGTCTTGCGTCGGCATATCCGCACGGGCAATGGATTGCAATTTAGCGCGATAATCCATCCGCCTTACAGCCCCGCTTCTTCAGCCGAAGAAATCGGGAAGAACAGGCCATGGCTCCAAACGCCAAACTGCCCGTCATGCACCTCGGCCAGCTCGACCAAATCATAAAAAACCGCGCGCGCAATCAACGCTTCCAGCCGCGCCCGCACATGCACATAAGGCGACGGCTCGCCGGTCTTGGCATCAATCACAAAGCGCATCGCATGCTCTGGCCCCGCTTCGGTAAAATCTCCAACATTGGTTTCAAACCGCAAAACCTGCTCGCGCCCCTCGCCGCTAACCGTCATCAGCGTGGCGATAAACGGCGCGTCTTCCACGTCGACGCGAATTTTTTCGACCGGCGTTACCAGATAATGCTCGCCATCCTCATCATGGCGCAGAATGGTCGAGAATAGCCGCACCAGCTTTTTGCGCCCGATCGGCGAATTATCGTAATACCATTGCCCGTCGCGGGCGATTTTCATGCCAATATCGCCGCAATAATCCGGTTCCCATAAATGCACCGGCGGCAAACCGCGTTCACCGGTTTCCGGATTGCCGGCCTTCTCGGCATCGGCGACAATTTTCATCAGCGCATTGGCGGCTTCGTCAGACATAAGCTTCCCCTATTAAGGCGGAAACTAGCACAATTCCGGCGCGCGGCGAACCATGCCCGCCAGCGCGGCACAATCGGTCGCAGCTTCACCCGAAGTCGGGCGCAATAATAAACGCTGTGGGTCAACCGGCCCGGGCAGCGTCACGGCGGCAGAAGCAACCTCAAAACCGCTTTTTTGATAATATGGTAAATCACCAACCAAAACGGTGAAACCAAACCGCGTCGCATCAATTGCCGCCAGCGCGTCTTGCATCAACGCTTGGCCAACGCCGCGCCCTTGCATATCAGGGTGCACTGCCAATGGCCCCAAAAGCAGGCCTGATTTATCTGCAATCATCACCGGCCAAAAAGAAATTGCGCCCAGCAATGCGGCATCGCCATTTACCGCTATCCGGTCATAAGCGACGATGCGCTGATTGGCTTCGCGCAAACGTTCTGCGGTGCGGGCCAGCCGCCCCGGACCAAAAGCGATATCCAGCAAATGAGTAAGTGCATCATCATCAGCACTTTGTGCGAGAATTTTGAAATCTGTCATTTTAGAAACCTTAGGGGTCTTCCTCTAATTGTGACCCTGAATGTGAAATCGGCAAACGAGATTACGCCGCGCCTTTCGGGCGGCCGGTCATTATCGTCGTCGCAAATTGGTTTTCACATTATCCCCCAGCGGTAAATATCGCTTGGGTTTAGCCTGCAGGCAGCGAATTGTCTATCAAAACAATCGATTAAGCTGAAAAGATATAGGCCATATATGAAGCGTAAAGGGCCAGGCAAATGCCACCTTCGACGCGCGACATGCGATAGCCCGAAGCCATGAAAATAAAGCCAAGACAAGCAACGCCGAACATAATCGGAATATCGCGCATCGCCATCATCTCGGAAATCGGCAGCGGCACAACCACAGAGGTGACACCCAAAATAAGCAAAATATTGGAAATATTACTGCCGATAATATTACCGACAGCGAGACCAGCATGACCGCGCGTGGCGGCAACAAGCGAGACTGCAAGCTCCGGCAGGCTGGTGCCGATAGCCACCAAGCTCAGCGCAATTACCGCCTCCGATATGCCAAGAATACGCGCCATGCCGACGGCCCCATCGACCATTAACTCAGCGCCCCAAATAATGCCGATAATGCCGACCAGCAAAACCACAAAGGCGACAAATGTCGGCCCGCGCACCAGATTTTCGTCGACACCGGCTTCCGCTTCTTCCGTGTCTTCTTCATTGCGGGCGGTGCTGAACAGATAAATCGTAAAGCCGATAAGCACCGCCAATAATACAAGTCCGGCCAAGCGATTGATGAAGCCGACATAACCCAAAACAACCAGCACGGCAGAAATCGCCAGCATCACCCCGCCATCGCGGCCCAATGTGCCTCGATTGATGAAAAACGGGCTGACCATGGCCATCGCCCCCAGCACCAATAAAATATTGGCGATATTGCTGCCGACAACATTGCCGATAGAAATGTCCGGCTGGCCGTCAAAAGCGGCGTTGAGCGACACGGTCAATTCAGGTGCCGATGTGCCGAAGGCGATAATGGTCAGGCCGATAATTAAAGGCGAGACGCGCAAGTGATGCGCCACCGTTACCGCGCCGCGCAGCAGCGCTTCACCGGCCAAGCCGAGAACGATAAATCCGGCAATCAGGGAAAGCAGAGATGATTCCATGCCCGATTTGTAACACGCAGGCGGCTAATTGCGGGGCAAAAATATGCCGCAGCAAAAAAAATCACTAAATGCACGAAAAGCTGCGCAAAAAGGCTTGTCGGCTTGGCGTCAAAGTCTTAGCGTTTGGGGCAGTATGACTTTGCATGTAGGGAGGACAACCATGCAGTGGAATTTCGGCGATATGATCGACGCTATCGTGCCTGTTTTACCGGAGGGGCATTTGGCTCTGGCCCATGGTGACCGCGAAATCACCTGGCAAGAAATGAGCGCGCGGACCAATAATCTGGCGCGCAACTTGCTGGCCAATGGCGCCAAAACCGGCGACAAGGTCGGCTTTTATATGCGCAATCGCCCCGAATATAGCGAATTGCTGGTCGCCTGCTTTCGCGGCCGACTGGTGCATGTGAATGTCAATTATCGCTATGTCGCCGATGAGGTGCATTATATTTTCGAAAACTCCGACGCCACCGTCGTGGTTTACGGCAAAGAGTTTCGCGATAATATTGAACAACTTCGCCCACGCCTGCCAAATGTAAAGCAATGGATTGAAGTCGGTGACGGCTCGCCGGCCGAGGCCGGGTCTTTGCCGGATGGCATTTTGGACTATGAAGCGCTGGTCAATAATGGCGATGGCAGCAATCTGGATATTGAGCGCTCAGGCGAAGATTTACTGTTTCTCTATACCGGTGGCACGACCGGCATGCCGAAAGGGGTGATGTGGGAGCAGCATAATTTGCGCGAAACGCAAACATTGGCCTTGCGCGCCTTGGGCGAAGTGCCGGAAACCATGGATGAGCTGATAGCCAGCCTGAAAGAAGCCGGCCCCGGGCAAGTGTATATTCCGGCCTGCCCGCTAATGCACGGCACCGGCTTGTTCACCGCCATGGGCGTGATTATGAGCGGCGGCACCATTGTCACGCTGGAAGCGGCATCGTTGAATTCGCAAGAATTATGGTCAACGGTTGAACGCCGCAAAGTTGAGTATATGGCGATTGTCGGCGACGCGTTTGCCAAGCCGATGCTGCAAGAATTGAAAGATAATCCGGGCGCTTATGATGTTTCATCTGTTGCCAGCATTATTTCTTCCGGCGTCATGTGGTCGATGGAAGTGAAGCAGGAAATGCTCGACTATCTGCCCGATGAATGCATGTTGGCGGACAGTTTCGGTTCATCCGAAGCGGTCGGTTTTGGCTCTTCCATCACAATGAAAAACATGCCGGTCAAGACCGCCAAATTCACCACCAATGAAATGTGCAAAGTGTTTGACGAGAATGATAATGAAATTCCGTGGGGCAGCGAGACGCCGGGCTTTATCGCCTTTGGTGGCCCGATACCGCTCGGCTATTACAAGGATGAAGAGAAAACCGCCAAGACTTTTAAAACAATTAACGGTCAGCGTTTCTCCATTCCGGGCGATTATTGCTTGGTCTCGCCGGAAGGTGAATTGACGTTGCTGGGTCGCGGCTCGGTTTGCATCAACTCAGCCGGTGAGAAAATTTATCCGGAAGAAGTTGAAGAAGCGCTGAAATTGCACGACGCGATTGACGATGCGCTTGTTGTCGGCGTGCCGGATGAGAAATGGGGCCAAGCGGTTACCGCCGTTGTGAAAACGGTTGAGGGCGGTGCTTTCGATGAGACCGAGTTGAAGAGCTTCTGCAAAACGAAACTGGCCGCATATAAAACGCCGAAACATGTGTTCCACGGCGGCCCGCCCTTCCGTGCCCCGAACGGCAAGGCCGATTATAAAAGCGTGACGGAATTTGCTGTCGAGGAAGTCGGGAAGCGTGCATGACAAAAAAACTTGCCGTATTCGGTAAGATGGGAGCGAAATTTGCTCCCGTCTTGGAACAGCATTTTGCCCAGCCGCATGGCTGGCAGGTCGATGTCTGGCCGTGTAATGACGATATGGACGCGCGCGACAAGCTGATTGCGGAATGCGAAGCGGCGGTGATGAGTGCTGATTTCATTCTGACGCCGGGTAATTTCGGGGCGCTGATGGCGGCCCCCAATTTGAAAATCCTGCTGCAACCATGGGTCGGCACCGATTGGCTGGATCCCGGCTTTTTGCCGAAAGGTTTGCTGTTTTGCAATGCCGGCGGCCATGCCGCGCCAATGGCTGAATATGTGCTGGGCACAATGCTGGAGCAAGCATTGGAATTGCGCCGCATGCATAATGATATGCTACACGGCAAATGGCACCGTGCCGGACGCAATGCAGCGGCCGAAGCACGGCATGGTGATTTGCTCGGCAAGCATGTCGGCATTATCGGCTATGGCGAAATTGCGCAGGCTGTGGCGGCCCGCGCTGCCGCTTTCGGCATGAGCCTGTCAGCCATTGCCCGTTCCAAACGCAATGAAACCCCTGCCCCGCTTGATTGGATAGGGACGCAAGCCGATTTGCCGAAATTACTGGCCGAGAGCGATTATCTGGTGATGACCTGCGATTTGAACGCGGAGACCGAAGGAATGATTAACGCTGAGGCCTTCGCGCAAATGAAGGACAGCGCCT
>CBFIHY010000094.1:0-6595 GCA_965662315.1 Alphaproteobacteria bacterium | reverse complement strand
CGATAAGCCCGGCCAATTGCCGATCGCGCAATATTGGGAACCGGTTTACCGCGATGCGGCGGATGAGATTATTCTCGACCCTGATGAGTTTTATATTTTGGCCTCGCGCGAAGCGGTAACCATTCCGCCGACCCATGCGGCTGAAATGATGCCGTTCAATCCTTTGGTCGGTGAGTTTCGGGTGCATTATGCCGGTTTCTTTGACCCCGGTTTTGGCGCGGTGGAAGCCGGCGGCAAAGGAGCAGATGGCAAAGGCGGTGCGCGCGCCGTATTGGAAGTGCGCTCGCGCGAAGTGCCGTTTATTCTCGAACATGGGCAGATTATCGGGCGGCTGGTCTATGAACGCTTGACCGATATACCGCAGGCCTTATACGGGGCTGACTTAAAGTCGAATTATCAGGCGCAAGGCCTGAAATTGTCGAAACATTTTAAACAGGATTAACCCGATGCCGCGTAGCTTGGCGAAATGCAGCAATGTAGATGATTTGCGCGATTTGGCGCGACGGCGACTGCCGGGGCCGATATTTCATTATATTGACGGGGCGGCGGATGATGAATTGACCTATCGGCGCAATACGGCCGCTTATGAAGATTATGATTTAGTGCCCAATGTGTTGGCCGGTGTGGCTGATATTGATATGTCGGTCGAGGTAATGGGTGCAAAACTTGGGCTGCCGATATTTTGTTCGCCAACCGCTTTGCAGCGTTTGTTTCATCACCAAGGCGAACGCGCGGTGGCGCGGGCGGCGGAAAAGTTCAACACGCTGTTTGGCGTATCCTCTTTGGGCACTGTGTCTTTGGCGGAAATCGGCGAGCTGATAGCGACGCCGAAAATGTTCCAATTTTATTTTCACAAAGACCGCGCGCTGAATGCCGCCATGCTGGATATGGCGAAAGCGGCGAAATTTGATATTTTGACGCTGACGGTCGATACCATTACCGGCGGCAATCGCGAGCGCGATTTACATACCGGCTTTACCACCCCGCCGCGCTTAACACCGAAAAGTGCCTTTGAGTTTGCCGTCAAACCAAGCTGGGCGTTGAACTATTTTCTGCGCGAAAAATTTGAATTGTCGCAATTAAAAGACCATGTCGGGCAAGGCTCCAACATTGCGATTTCCGTCGGCGATTATTTTTCAACCATGCTGGACCAGAATATGAGCTGGGATGATGCGGCTGATTTGCGCGCCAAATGGGGCGGCAAGTTTTGCCTGAAAGGCGTGATGAGTGCGCGCGATGCGCGCCGCGCCGTTGATATGGGCGCCGATGCGATTATGATTTCCAATCATGGCGGGCGTCAATTGGATGGCGGTCGCGCGCCGTTTGACCAATTGGAAGAAATCCTCGCCGCGGTTGGTGGCGACATAGAAGTGATTTGCGATGGCGGCATTCGCCGCGGCACGCATGTGTTGAAAGCCATGGCTTTGGGCGCGACCGCGTGTTCGGGTGGGCGCATGTATCTTTATGCGCTGGCAGCGGCCGGCCAGGCCGGTGTTGAAAAAGCATTGGGCAATTTGCAAAGCGAAATTGAGCGCGGCATGAAGCTGATGGGCGTCACCGCACTTGACCAATTAACGCCCGATATGATCCGTCACCGTTCAGTTTAAAAAGCCGGAACCGCCCAGCGCGTTAAACCGATTGATTGTTGAGCGGTCTTTCTTCGGCTGTGGCCGTATAGGTTTGATGCGGCGATTTCAGCCAGTTCAATTTTCCGGTCGCCATGCGCCATAGCGCATTGACCTGCGCCGGACAGGTGGCAATCCAATAAAGCGGATGGGTGAGAACCAGAAAAATATTTCTTATCGGCGTGGTGCGTCGGCAGCGCGATAATAAAAGCAGGCTGTAAGCGACATGAAAGCTTGCCGCTGCCGCGAATAGAAAGGGCGGGAAGGAAAGCGAAAGCGGGCTGATGGCGATGATTAAGCTGACCATTAAAAGCGGGCCGCTTATCAGCCGCACCGATAAAACGGCGAAATAAGCCAGCATCACGGCACGCCATTGAAAGCCGCCGCTTTGTGTTGCGCCACGCGCCACCATATGCGCGCCATAGCTGTGCATCAGTTGAATATGCCCTGATTGCCAGCGGGTTCTTTGTAAATGCCAAATCGGCCATGTATGCGGTGCGTTTTCCAATGTGCCTTGGCTTAATGTTTCAATGCAATAGCCGTAACCGGCCATGCGAACTGCCAGTTCGGCGTCTTCGGTCAGATTATGTTCATCCCAACCGCCGACTTTCATCAACGCATCGCGGCGAAAATAATTTGACGAACCACCCAAAGGCAAACAACTCATGGCGGCGCTGAGGCTCGGCAGGGTGAAGGTGAAAAGCAATCCATATTCCAGCGCAAATTGTTGCTGCAGCCAGATATTGCCTTGCGTATGAATGAGCAGCGGCGCTTGCAAGCAGGCGAGATTGTCATCGCTTGTATGAAACCGCGCGGCCGCTTCGCGAATTTGCTGCGGAAACGGCATATCTTCGGCATCATAAACAACGATAATTTGTCCGAAAGAACGCTGCAGACCGTAATTACATGCGCGTGCTTTGGTTTGCGGTGTGCCACGTGGCACGGTCAAAATGCGGGCAAATGACGGCCATAGCGTGAACAGCGCTTGGCGTTTGGTGGCATAATCATCCTGTTCCAATAAAATCAGACAATCCAGCCGCGCCGCCGGATAATCAATCTCGTTCAGCATTTCGCTGATTTGTTTCAGCATATTGGCTTCTTGATGAAGCGGTATCAAAATCGTCACCAATGGCAAATCATCATCCGATAAATCGGCGTGTGCCGCATTGTCTTTCATGCACAGCCTTTTTATGGCGCCATAAACTACCGGCAGCCAGCCCAAGGCGACCAATATGCATAAGGTGATTATCGTCAGCTCGAGCTGGGTAAACAGGCCGATAAAGAAAATCCCGACAATAATACTGATGGAATAAGCCATGCGCCGATTGCCACCGGCCATGGGCCCCAAAACCGGCGCATCGGCATCTTCCATTGCCGTTTCGGATATGCGGGTAGCAAGTGGCGGGGCGCTCAGCCAGGTTTGTGCACCGGCATCTTCCAGTTCCATCGTCTCATCATGCTCATCATGCGCATCATGCTCATCATGCGCATCATGCGGGGCGTGTCTTGTTTCATCTAAAGGCTCATCCATAAGCTCAACTGTCAGTGAGCAAATGACCGAAGGCCAGCATGTAAGAGTTGTGTTGGCGGTTCCCTCTCGCGCCACAGGCGCGTTATCATCGCCTCAAAGCCGATTGACCCGAGATATCCAGAGCTTGTCCACAATCAGCGTTTAAACGGATGCAATAATGTGGCGGCGAAATTGTCATTTTCCGCCTCGGCCAGTCCCAATTCTATGTGCTGATGCGCTTGTGCCGGCTCGGCCTGATAGCTGCCGAATAATCGGTCCCATAGCGATAAAAAGAAGCCGTAATTTTTGCGGCTTTCTTGCGGCGCGCGCGAATGATGCAGCCGGTGCATATCGGGCGTGACAATCAGTTTTTGTAAAAACCGGTCCACCCGTCCCAAATGCCAATTGGCATGATTGAAAAGCGATGCGCCATTGAGCAAAATTTCAAACATAATCACCGCCGTCACCGGTGCGCCGATAAGCACAATGGCGGCCGCTTTAATCGCGATGCTGATGAGCGCTTCGCCCGGATGAAAGCGCAAACCCGATGTCACATTCAGCGTGCGGTCGCTATGATGCGCCCCGTGCCAACGCCATAAAAAATTAATTTCATGAAAGGCGCGATGGTGCCAATAAAGCACCAAATCCAGCAATATCAGGCTGAGGATGAAGACGAGCCAATCAGGCAAATCAAACAAGCCCAACAGACCGCCGCCATTTTGCCATAAGGCCAACGCCGCCAATCCGCCGGGCACCACTAAACGCACCAGCCCGCCATTTAAAAAGCCGATCAGCAAATTGCCGCTCATATGCGCCGCGCTGGGGTTTTGTCGGCGGCGCGGCATTAACCGTTCCAGCATGAAAAAAACCGCCAATAAGCCGAACATGACGGCGGCGCGCAAAGCCGCTTCATGGGTGGCGAGAAAATTTTCCAACTCACTCATGCGCCGCCTCTTCAGGCACATCCGGCAAACTGTCAGCCAGATGCGTGGCGCGCGCTTGCGCGGCGCGGTCCAAGGCGGCGCGGCTCAAACGGTCGAGCCGTAAAGTTTCGCCGAGCTTGTCGATAAAACGCATTTCTTCAGGCGAGACGCGCCCATGCAGCGCAATATAATCGGCGCATATTTGATAAATCGTTTCGGCTTGCGACTGGTTAACCGTCGCCGCCAGCATTTCCAAAAGCGTTTCGACCCCATCGGGCGCATCAATCACCTCCTGCGCAATGGCAATGGCGAGGTCGAGCTTTTGACTGTCGGTTGGCGCGGCAAAGGTCGGCACGGCGGAAATATAATCCTGCCATTGTGCCTCATCGGCGTGGCTCAAACGATGCGTTACATAAAGCGCGGCCATGGCGGCTTGTGCAGCAGATAAAGACGCGGTCTGTGAGCTCGGTGTTTGGGCGCTGTCTTGCATGCTCTATATATGTCGTCCGCCCGTCGGCTTGGCAAGCGGAGTTGTTCTTTTGCCGGTCTGTTTCACTTGTTCCTTTAACTTTGTGCGCAAGGCTGATAGTTTCCGGCCAAATGAAAGGGGTCGCTATGTCTATGCGTGACGCGGCAATGCAATCTAAGGCTTGGGTGTTTGATGAGGCGCGCAAAGTTGTGGCGCGGGCTGAGAAACTGGGCCGTGATGAAGTGATATTTGAGACCGGCTACGGCCCGTCCGGCCTGCCGCATATCGGCACATTTGGCGAAGTGGCGCGCACCACAATGGTGCGGCAAGCGTTTCATTTATTGGCACCGGAAAAGAAAAGCCGTTTGATTTGTTTTTCCGATGATATGGACGGGCTTCGCAAAGTGCCCGACAATATTCCAAATGGCGAAATTTTGACGCCGCATCTTGAAAAGCCATTGACCGCCGTGCCCGACCCGTTTGGTAAGCATGAAAGTTTCGCGCATCACAATAATGCGCGGTTGCAGGCGTTTCTCGACAACTTCGGCTTTGACTATGAATTTATCTCGGCGACGCAGCATTATAAAAGCGGCGCGTTTGATGCGACGCTTTTGAAAGTGCTGGAAAACTATCAAGCGGTGTTGGATATCATCTTGCCGACTTTGGGTGAAGAACGCCGCCAGAGCTATTCTCCATTTCTGCCGATTTGCCCTGATAGCGGCAAAGTTTTGATGGTGGCGATTGAGCCGGTTGATGTGGCGGCCGGGCTTGTGCGCTATACGCATCCGGAAAGCGGCGACAGCATTGAAACGGCTGTCACCGGCGGCGCGTGCAAATTGCAATGGAAAGCCGATTGGGCGATGCGCTGGGCGGCGCTTGAGGTCGATTATGAAATGGCCGGTAAGGATTTATCGGAATCGGTCAAATTATCGTCGCGCATTACCAGAGCTTTGGGCCATACGCCGCCGGAAGGGTTTTCCTATGAATTGTTTCTCGATGAAAAAGGCGAGAAAATTTCCAAATCAAAAGGCAATGGGCTGACGATTGAGGAATGGTTGACTTATGCGCCGCAAGAAAGCCTGTCGCTTTATATGTTCCAAGCGCCGCGCAAAGCCAAAAGATTATATTTTGATGTGATACCGAAAGCGGTCGATGAATATGTCACTTTTGTCGATAAATTTGCCGCGATGGAAGAAGCGCAACAGCTGACCAATCCGGCTTTTCATATTCATAATGGCAATGTGCCTGAAAGTGCCTCTCCGGTCAGTTTTGCGCTGCTGCTCAATCTGGTCAGCGCGTCTAATGCCGAGAACAAGCAAGTTCTATGGGGCTTTATTGATACTTATGCGCCGGGCACGACAGCACAAACGCATCCGTTTCTCGACCGTTTGACCGATTATGCGCTGGCTTATTATCGCGATTTCGTTGCCCCGAATAAAACCTATCGGGCGGCCGATGAGGCGGAAAAAACCGCTTTGGATGATTTGCTTACGCGCCTGCAAGCCTTGCCGGAAAATGCCGATGGCGAAACCATTCAAACCGAGGTCTATGCGACCGGCATGGCGCATTTTGAAGATAATTTGCGCGGCTGGTTTCAGGCCTTATATGAGGTTTTATTGGGCCAAAGTCAGGGGCCGCGTTTCGGTTCTTTCGCGGCGCTTTACGGGCTTCAAAAAACCTGTGCGCTGATTGCGGCGGGGCGCGACGGTGAATTGGCGTAAGCGGCGGAATCTTGCTATTGCTCGCCTATGCAGCGGATGATTTATAAAATTCTTTCGCCGGAAGCCGATGCAGCGATGCGCGCTGCCGGTCATTTGGCCCCGCAAGGCGTTGATTTGGCCGATGGCTATGTGCATTTTTCAACCGCCGCGCAATTGGCTGACACTTTGGACAAGCATTATGCCGGACATGGCAATTTGGTCATTTTGGCGGTCGAAAGCGATGCTTGCGGCACAGATTTGCGTTGGGAGGCGTCGCGAGGCGGTGACTTATTCCCGCATCTTTATGGCCGATTTGACGAGATTATGGTGGCAGCGCGATTGTCTCTGAACGCCGCGCGTGACGGTTT
>CBFIHY010000093.1:0-6600 GCA_965662315.1 Alphaproteobacteria bacterium | reverse complement strand
CGGCCGCGCTCGGTTGCCGCTTGGTCACGCAAGTTAATTGGTCAGCCCCAATATGGCCATTATCGCTATTTTGCACCAGATAGCCGCCGGCGACATGGCGCACGGCCAGCCCTTCAGCGCGCGCATTGGGCAGGCCGCCAGTGACCAACAGGCGAAGATTTTTCTTTGCGGCAATCACTTTTCGAGCCGCCTCATCAGCATCGGGCGCGATAATCACTTCGGTGAAAATATCGCTAATCGCTTCTGCGGTAGGCGCGTCCAGCGCCGTGTTCATCGCAATAATGCCGCCAAAGGCCGAGACCGGATCGCAGCGCAAAGCTTTTTCAAACGCGGCAACCGCGCTGTCACCGCGGGCCACGCCGCATGGATTGGCGTGCTTGATAATCGCGCAAGCAGCGCCGTCTTTCGGGTCAAATTCACCGACCAGTTCAAATGCCGCATCGGTATCATTGATATTATTATAAGACAGCGCTTTGCCTTGCAGTTGCGTTGCCGTGGCAACACCGGCCCGCGCCCGGCCTGCGCCGCCAACATAAAAGCCCGCTTGCTGGTGCGGGTTCTCACCATAGCGCAGCGCTTCTTGCAATTTACCGCCAAAGGCACGATAGGGCGGCATGGCAATATCCAATTCTTGCGCCATCCAATTTGAAATGGCCGCATCATAGGCGGCCGTGCGTGCATAGGCTTTTTGCGCCAAATGGCGACGCAAATCGCGCCCGGTGCCGCCTTCGGCCAAAGCTGCCAGCACCGCTTCATAATCATCGCCATCAACCAGCACGGTGACATCTTCATGATTTTTCGCCGCAGCGCGGATCATCGCCGGACCGCCAATATCAATATTCTCAATGCAATCATCATAATCGCCGCCACCGGCAACGGTTGCTTCAAACGGATATAAATTCACCACCAGCAAATCAATCGGCAAAATATCATGCGCCTGCATGGCTTGCTGATGCGCGTCATTGGCGCGAATGGCCAATAGCCCGCCATGCACATTTGGATGCAATGTCTTCACCCGCCCATCCATCATTTCAGGAAAACCGGTCAGCTCGGAGACATCTTTGACCGACAAACCGCTATCGGCCAGCAATTTTGCCGTGCCGCCCGTCGACACAAGTTCGACGCCAAATGCGGCCAGCTTTTCGGCAAATTCAACAATGCCGTCCTTATCGGAAACGGAAATAAGAGCCCGGGTGATCGGTTTTAAGTCTGACATTTTTTAAAAATCCTTCAGCAAAATAACGGCCTGTTAATTGACCCTCAATTTCGTTTTAACTGCGGCGGCCACTGCGTCCGGCATAGCGCAAAGCCCAGCGTATCAGCGTGTCGTTGTGCCCTAATTGGCCGCTCACGGCAAGTTGCTGGCTGCGTTGGGGAACCCCATTGCGGCCCATATACACACTTTCTTCAATCCGTACCGGCGAGGTCGCCTCACTGCCCAGCCGAAATTGCCAGCCATGGCCGGAGGCGGTCAGCAGCAAAACCGCATCGCCGCCGCTTTGCACACTGGCGCGCACTTGCGGATGCAAATGAAAGCGCAAATGAAACGGTGCGCCTTCAGCAGCAAAATGGTTCATATCGGCCAGCAGCAAATCTTCGCCACGAATATCTTCGCCATCGGCATCGACGAAAAACCGCCGATTATGGCGCACACCATGCGTGTCCAAAAACATCGCATGGCTGGTCTCCAGCCAAATGCCGGTTTTGTCTTCGACGCGGCGGCAATTGACTTGCCAATCTTGATTTTTCAGCCGCGGCCCCAAATGCCGCGCCGCCAAGCCATGCCGCAAAAACGGGTCATTGACGTCGCCGTCAAAGGCCAAAGTCGAATGTGCGGACAGCCCGCGCGCGGCCAATTGCCAATCGGCATGATGCACTAAATTCGGTCCGCAATTGACGATTAGCCGGTCACCGGCATGGCTCATTTCAAACGCCAAAGGCGCAGCATGGGCACGCCGCGAATGGCTGCCGGGCGGCGCATCGCCAATATCAACAAGCACACAACTATCGCCGACAGCGAGGCGCTGATAGCCGCTTTTCTGGGCAAAACTCATCGGCTTGCCGGTTTTACCAAGCACCGCATTAAGCGCTGCCGGTTCTCCCTCCAGCCCGCCATTAAACACCGCCAGTCGACCATCGCCATGGCGCAACATGGCCAGCATGGCCAGCATCCGTTCGCGCGCCGTGACCAATCCGGCCGGCGGGTCAATTTGTCGATTGAGAAGCTTGGCTTCCAAAGCCAATAAATCGGCCGACAGCCCCAATATGATATGCGGGTTGCGCGATATATGCCCGCCATCGGGCAAAATTTGACGGCGTAATTCGCGGGTCAATAAATCCATGCCAAGGCGCAGGTTTTGACTTTCATGCGGTAAAGAACACGCCGCCAAAGTCAGGCCAAGCGCTGTATGCAAACGCTCAACACCATCATCGCATTGTGTGGCGGTAAGGCCCAACCAACGGGTTTGGGCTGAAAAACTATCGGTGATGCGGGCCAAGTCTTGCATGTCAAAGCCGTCTTTTATGACGCTTAAAGCATGCGTCCAGCGTGCCAAACGCCGCCCGACAAGGGGTGGCTGCATGGCCCGTCTTTGGCCGATATAAGGGCCTTGCGCCCAATGCAAAATTGCCGCCCGTGCATGCGCCGCGCCGCCGCCGTCTTGAACGGCCAATAAATCGGGCAGCCAGTCAAAGGCATGCAGGCTTTCATACCATTCGTCGCCGGGCGCGCTCATCGTGAAGGGCGATTGGCCGGTGCCGCGTACCACCCCGCCAACCAGACTGTAATCTCCGGCCAGCCAAGCTTCGCCGCGCAAACCATTGCCGGGCTTTAAAGCGGGCGGATAGTCAAATAATGCGGCCCCCGAACCGGCGCGCCAAAGGCGGCGCATAAACGGGGCGCGATAGGATAAAATATTAACACGGTAGCGGGCGCGTGCGGCGAGAGTGGTGACCGCTTCAAATCGAGATGCGAGCTTTTGGGCCCGCGCCATTAAGCCCCCGCGCTGCGCAAGGCGGCAATATTTTCAGCGTATTTCTCAGGCCCGCCGGTAAAAGTGGCGGTGCCGGCAACCAGCATATCGGCGCCGGCATCAATCACCCGTCCGGCGGTTTCGCGATTGACCCCGCCATCAACTTCCAAAGCAATCTCGCGACCGCTGGCATTAATCATTTGCCGCAGGGTTTTGATTTTTTCAATTTGGCTTTCAATAAAACTTTGGCCGCCAAAACCCGGATTGACCGACATCACCAGAATAAGATCGATATCGCCCATCAGGCTATCCAGCACGGAAACCGGCGTTGCCGGATTGAGCGAAATGCCGACTTTGCATCCGGCCGCGCGTATCGCTTGTGCGGTGCGGTGCGGATGCGCGCCGGCTTCAGGATGAAAGGTTATGATCTCAGCGCCGGCTTCAGCAAAAGCGCTGATATAAGGGTCGACCGGTGAAATCATTAAATGCACATCCAAGGGCTTGCTGGCATAAGGCGCGATGGCCTTCACCACATCAGGACCAATGGTCAAATTGGGGACAAAATGCCCATCCATCACATCGACATGCACATAGTCGCAACCGGCTTCGCAAATGGCCGCGACTTCTTCTCCAAGGCGGGCAAAATCGGCCGATAAAATCGACGGTGAGATTTTTACATCTGATTTAACATCTGTCATAGCAGGCAACCCTTTTTGCTCTTTTCTCTGTAACGGGTTTTGCCACAGGCGACAAGAAAGCTGTCTTTCATTGCTGCAAAATAGCCGATAAAAATCTTTTTATTCAGAGGTTTTGCCAGTTTTTTGCATCAACGCCGTATAAAAACCGTCGCTTTCTTGCGCAAGGCCCTTATCGGCGCGGGGCAAAACCAGCTGCGTGTCGCGGCAGGTAAACTGACTATGGGTTTTTAAAAATGCGTCTATTTGGTCCGCGCCTTCTTGTGGCTGTATCGCGCATACCGCATAGACCAAATAGCCCCCGTCTTTGACCCGTCGCGCGGCGGCGGCCAAAATTTCTTTTTGCAACGCGGCCAGTCTTTCCATATCGCCGCCGGTGCGATGGCGCAATAAATCCGGATGGCGGCGCAACGTGCCGGTCGCCGTGCACGGCGCGTCCAGCAAAATGCCGTCATATAATGTCTCGCCCTTGGCCAGCCAATCGACCGCCTCGGCGCATATTATCTCGGCGGTTAATCCGGTGCGGTGCAAATTTTCTTTCAGCCGCGCAAGTCGCGATTTTGAAATATCCAAAGCGGTGACGCGGTGACCGGCCGCCGCCAATTGCAAGCTTTTGCCGCCCGGCGCGGCGCAAATATCCAGCACCTGGCTTTCAGGCGGCAAATTTTCATTCAGCAGCAAAGCCGGTTGTCCGGCGGCGCGGTTTTGCACCCAAAAATCACCGGCGGTAAATCCGGCCAGCTTGGTGACATCGCCGCTATCTTGCAATCTGATATGGGTCGGCCCGACATTCAGTGCGCGCGCTTGCTCATCATGCTGATTATTATGGCTGTCCCGCCATGCAAGGGCAGCGGCTTCGGATTTGAAACATAAATCAAGCGGCGGCGGGCGGGTTAAGGCGTCGGCAATGGCGGCACAATTTTCTGCCCCATAAGCGGCCAGCCAATTTTCGCGCAGCCATGCCGGCAGATTTTCGAGTGCCTCAAATTGCGGCAGCGTGTCGGCCTCTTGCGCGCGGGCAATATTGCGCAGCACGGCATTAATCAGGCCACGATAAGGTTGCTCGCGGCGGCCGGTGGCGGCAACCGTCTCGTCAATTGCCGCATGGGCGGGCACATTCATATGTAATAATTGCGCCGCGCCGATAAATAATAAGGCGCGAGCCGGAGAGGCGCGCGGCGGCAGTTTTTTCACATAGCTTTTTAAAAGCTGCTCTAATATGCCGAAATGGCGAAGCGCCGTTTGCACCATCGCATCGGCCAAATTGCGTTCGCTTGGCGATAAATCAGCCAGCCGGTCACGCGCTTCATCCAAGGTTTTGCCGCGCAATATCGCAGCCAGCATATTGGCGGCAATGCGGCGCGACGGATTTTTGCCACGCCCTTTTGTAGGCTTCTCGCCTTTTTGACTGTTCGGCTTTTTATCTTGCCCATTAGCTTGCTGATTATCTTGCGAAGTCATGTCGCGGTTACACCATCTTGGCAAGCGGGCCGCAAGCCCCCATATTACTCTCATGAGTGACGACACAAAAACTGACCGGCAAAGCCTTGCGGCCAAAAAAGCTGCCCAAAAACAAGCCTTGGCCGAAGCCGAAGCGCGCCGCGCCGCGCATGTGGCCGAAAAACGCGCCAGTGAAAGCGGCGGTCAAGAAGGCCCTGAGCCGACCCGCTATGGCGATTGGGAAAAAGACGGCATTGCTTGCGACTTTTGAGCCGGTCATTTTTGACTTGCCGGTTCATCCTTCTTTATTGGCTTATCATCACTTGCTTATTATCTCTGGCCTATTATCTCTGGCCTATTATCCTTGGCTAATTGTCGTTGCGGTCGCGCCCCAACCATCGCTCAATAAAACGGGCGATGTTTGTAAAACCTGACGGCCCGCTCAAAATTATCGCCAGCACCACACCGAGGCTGATAATCGTGCCCGAGCCGGCTTCATTATAAATCACCGATAAAGCCAGAATGGCGATGACTGAAAAGCTGAGGGCGACTTGCACCAATAACACCGTATAGGCCTGAAACCGCCCGAAATTGAAAGTGCTGTTTTGCAGTTTCTTGGCGTGAGATTCGGCATCAAGATTGAAGCGTTTGATAAAACCTGGGTCGTGACGCTCTATCGTCTCAAGAAACAAATCCGGACGGTCAGTATAATTTTTCACTTCCGCCAAAAGAATTTGGGTAGCACTTTCGCTATCGCCGGCGCGGGGTGGGATTATTCTTGCGCTGGTTTCCGAGGCGCTTTTTGTATCGTCTGCCATTTTATTTCTTCTTCTTTAAGACGGCGGCGCAATGTGTGATGAAAAATGGCAGGCAGATTGGCGACTTCGTAAGGCCAGGTGCTGCTGCCAAGTTTTTGCCATGCAGCCAAGCTGGCTGATGGGTCAAGCGTGATGGAATCGGAAAAGAAATTATTCTTCATTTTATTCTCCTTATAAAAAAAGTTTATCACGCGAAACGCCTTAAATCAAACAGCCCGCGTTTGAGCAGGCTTTATGTGACCTCCGCGATGCAACCGCAGGTTGGTAGAAGCCCTTCGACATCCGCGTTAGTTTTGCGGGTCGGGTCTTCTGCCCAATAAAACACCCGCAAGGGAAATAAGCAGGACATCTCTGGTTTCAGGGAATGTAGCCCGGCCCGACACTTATCTTGCAGAACTCAACCACAGGTTGCTGGCAGCACTTTTGCAATCGCGTTAACTTATTCTTGGCTCTAACTGTGAAAGTTCAAGGTCCGACCCTTGGGTCGGGTCTTTCGTCGAATATAAAACCCGCAAGGGGAATAAGCGAAGCTACCTTGAGCAATTGAGTTAGAGCCCGGCCCGACACTGATGTCGGGCTGTGGCCGAAAGTTGAGAGAGTTTTGAAATGCGCGTTTTGAGTATGATTTGCTTTTTGCTATTGGCGCATGCGCCAATAGCAAAAAGCAAATCATAC
>CBFIHY010000092.1:0-6713 GCA_965662315.1 Alphaproteobacteria bacterium | reverse complement strand
GCTTCTTCATAAGATAAGGCGGTGACGCCGGTGTTAAACCGCACCATAGGTGTAACGCCGAATTTATCCGCCGTGGCTTGCATATAGGCCTGAATTTCCGGCCCATAGCTATAGCGATGCGTCCAATCAGGGTTCGGATTAAAAGTGAAGCTATACCAATGTGATGGCACATCACAGCTGAGGCCCGGATAACGATTGGCCCGCCATGTGCCACCAACTTGGTCGGCTTTTTCAAAAATCGTCAGGTCTGAATAACCGGCTTGTTGCAATTTGACGACGGCGGCAATGCCCGACATACCGGCGCCAATAATTGCAATGCGCGGCTGAGCGTCTTTCGTTTGTGTCCAATGCGCCATGTGATCCTCCCAAACCTCATGAGCTGAAAGTTTAGCATATTCAACTGGCGGCGCAATGAGCTGCGACTTACTTGGTTACATCATGCCCATAAAGCCGGTCTTGCCGCGCGTGAATAATCGATGGTGCAAATTTTCCGGCCAAATACATCGGCCCGTAAGTAGCCAGTTTGCCAAGCGACGTGCGCCGATGAAACGTTTTTGCATTGGCCCGCGACCCGGCCTGCACATGTGCGGTGCGCTGATATCTGACTGACTGATAATGTTGCAAAGCGTCTGTCGCATCGGCCTTATCTGACAGGCTTTGCGCTACCACCCATGCATCTTCCACCGCCATTGCCGCGCCTTGCGCCATAAACGGCAGCATTGGATGCGCTGCATCACCCAATAAAGCGACGCGACCATCGATCCATGTTTGGAGCGGTGCACGGTCAAACAAAGCCCAGCGATATAATTCTTTGGCTTCGCTTAAAATTCGACGAATGGTTGGGTGCCAGCCTTCAAAATCAGCCAAGGCATCGGCCTTTGTTCCGCGCTCGGTCCAGCTTTCTTTTGTCCAATCATCGCGCTCGACCACGCCGACAAAATTAGCCAGCTCCCCGCGCCGCAAACGATAAGTCACACAGTGTTTACCCGCACCCATCCATGCACAAGCAGTAGGGCGTGGCGCATCTTCTCCCAACACTTCCATCGGTACCGTGGCACGCCACGCGACATTGCCGGTGAATATCGGTTTTTCATCGCCCAGCATTTGCGCCCGCAATGGCGAATGAATACCGTCAGCGGCCAGCAAAACATCACCGCTGATTTCTGTGCCATCGGCCAGTTGCGCGTATACAGCGTCAGCCGTTTGCCGATAGCCGGTTACATTTGCACCTAATTTTATTGCCAGCGGGTTTTGCGCCTGAAGAGCTGTCGCCAAAACATCAATATAATCGGCTCGATAAATATGCAGATAAGGCGCACCCCATCGTGCTACGGCCGCCTCGGCCAAGGGAATATTGAACAGCTCCCTGCCCGACACGCCCATGCGCGCTTCAATCGCCGTCGGCTGAAAGGCAATCGCGTCCAATGCATCGCCCAGCCCCAAAGCCTCAAATACTTTCATTGCATTGGGTGGCAGTTGAATACCGGCACCAATTTCAGCCAACGCCGGCGCACGTTCCAACACGGTTACTTGGTGGCCGAAATGCAGCGCACATAATGCCGCCGTTAAGCCAGCAATGCCGCCGCCGGATATGATTAATTTCATCGCCATACGCCCTTCTTAACACAAGCCCTGCATCACATTTGATTAAATGTTTTTGCATTTCAACCCAGTCTTGATTGCGTGCGCTCAACCTTTTTAATTTCACATCTAAAGGCTGCGAACAACCTGACGCACTGAGACCAAAAGAGAGTCAATTCGTTGAATTTATTTTTACATATGATGAATTTATTGGTAGACAGAATGTCGCACCACTGACGTCTGGCCTTGGTTACTGAGATTGTCATCGGTGCGAAGGGGTATCGGAGGAGACCCTTTTTGAGCAGTTAAGGAGGAGTTTATGTCTCAGTCTAAATTCACCCGCCGTGGAGTTATGAAATCCGCTGCGGTGGCAGGTGCCGGTTTGGCATTGCCGACCATTTTTACGTCTTCTGCGCAAGCGGCCTATCTGAACGAGCCGAAAGGCAGTTCAGTAACGCTTGGTTTCAATGTTCCGCAAACCGGCCCTTATGCCGATGAGGGTGCAGATGAATTGCGCGCTTACAAACTGGCCGTTGAGCACCTGAATGGTGGTGGCGACGGCGGCATGATGAATACGTTCTCATCAAAAGCGCTTAAAGGTAACGGTATCCTTGGCAAAAAAGTCAAATACGTAACCGGTGACACGCAAACCAAATCAGACGCAGCGCGCGCTTCTGCCAAATCAATGATTGAAAAAGACGGTGCCATCATGATCACCGGCGGTTCATCATCCGGTGTGGCTGTTGCTGTGCAAGCACTGTGTCAAGAAGCCGGCATTATCTTTATGGCCGGTCTGACCCACTCAAATGACACGACCGGTAAAGACCGCAAGGCTAACGGTTTCCGTCATTTCTTTAACTCTTACATGTCCGGCGCAGCTTTGGCTCCGGTGCTGGCGAAAAACTACGGTAAAGACCGTAAAGCCTATCACCTGACAGCTGACTATAACTGGGGTTACACAACCGAAGAAGCGGTTCGCGCTTCTACAGAAGCTCTGGGCTGGGAAACTGTTGCTGCGGTTAAAACACCGCTGACACAAACAGATTTCTCATCATATATTGCGCCGGTTCTGCAGTCCGGTGCCGATACGCTGGTACTGAACCACTATGGCGGCAATATGGTCAACTCACTGACCAATGCTGTTCAATTCGGTCTGCGTGACAAGCAAGTTAACGGTAAAGATTTCCAAATCATTGTTCCGCTTTACTCTCGCCTGATGGCGAAAGGTGCCGGCGCGAACGTTAAGGGCATCTTCGGCTCAACCAACTGGCACTGGTCATTGTCTGACGCCGGCTCAAAAGCCTTTGTTAAGTCATTTGGCACGAAATACGGCTTCCCGCCGAGCCAGGCTGCACACACAACTTATGTGCAAACACTGCTTTATGCCGATGCCGTTCAACGTGCCGGTTCATTCGCACCATGTGCGGTTGCAGAAGCTCTGGAAGATTTCGAATTTGACGGAATGGGCAATGGTAAGACGCTGTATCGCGGCTCTGATCACCAGTGCTTTAAAGACGTTCTCGTCGTGAAGGGTAAAGAGAACCCATCAAGTGAATTTGACCTTCTTGAAGTTGTCGAAGTCACGCCGGTTTCTCAAGTTACTTATTCGCCTGACCACCCACAAATGGGTGGCAAGAAAGCCTCTCTCGGCTCTTGCAATAACGGCGCCTAAGCGATTAAAAAAGTTTTGGGGCAGTGCTTTGCGCTGCCCCTTTTCTATGGGTCAATAGACCACCGCATACAAAACCTTAAGAGGTTCGATTATGAAATTTGATGAACTCCCGAAATCCGCCATAATATTGGGCGCCGGGGCATTTATCTTTTTTGCCATGATGATTGCGCTCGTCGGCACCAATGCCGTATTACTTCAAACATTGGACGGGCTTTCAAAAGGCTCTGCCTATGCCATGATTGCGTTGGGATTGACGCTGATTTTCGGCACGCTGGGCGTGGTTAATTTTGCCCATGGCGCGCTGTTTATGATTGGCGCATTTTGCGCTGTTTCCATCAGTAAAATCTTAAGCCTGTCAAAAGTCATAATCGATGAAACAAAGACCGACTTTCTCGGCAATCCTCTTAAAGTCAACGTCCCTTACGTAAATGATATTTTTGGTGAAGTGACCGGCGCAGCGATTATCGACTGGTCCGTGCCGATTTCTCTTTTATTCGCCATTCCGATTATGATTGCCGTTGGTGTGCTGATGGAGCGCGGACTGATTAAGCATTTTTACAAGCGCCCGCATGCTGACCAAATCCTCGTCACTTTTGGCTTGGCCATTGTGTTACAGGAAGTTATCAAATTCTATTTCGGGGCCAATCCGATACCGACCCCCGCACCAAGCGCCTTTGACGGGTCGCTTGATTTCGGCGCAATTGTCGGCCTCGAACCAAATTTGGTCATTTATCCCTATTGGCGGATTATCTATTTCGCCTTTGCGGCGATTGTCATTGCCGCCGTATTTGCCTTCTTGCAATTCACCACTTTCGGTATGGTCGTGCGCGCCGGTATGGCTGACCGTGAAACCGTTCAATTGCTGGGCATTAATATTGACCGCCGCTTCACACTGATGTTCGGCATCGCAGCGGCTGTCGCCGGTTTGGCCGGCGTCATGTACACGCCGATTAACTCTCCCAATTATCATATGGGAATGGATTTTTTGGTCTTGAGTTTTGTGGTTGTTGTGGTTGGCGGCATGGGCTCTTTGCCCGGCGCGGTTCTGGCCGGTTTCCTGCTCGGCATCCTTGAGAGCTTTGCTTCAATGCGCGAAGTGCTGGATACATTGCCCGGCCTTAACCAGATTATTATTTATCTGGTTGCCATCATCATTCTACTGACTCGCCCGCGCGGCCTGATGGGCCGTGAAGGCGTGATGGAGGAATAGCTCATGTTCGGATTAAATCAAAAAGACACGCGCTTGCTGATTTTGGTCACAATTATGACCATTCTTGCGCCGATTATTCTAAATCCGTTCCCTGAAGGCTCAGGCATGGCGCAATTTAACGCCGGTTATCCTGACCTGATGCAGCGTTTTGTTATTTTCGGCATTTTCGCTATTGGCTTTAACATTTTGTTCGGGCTGACAGGCTATCTCAGCTTCGGTCATGCCGCGTTTCTCGGTGTCGGCTCTTATGCCGCCATTTGGATGTTCAAATTACTGACCATGAATGTCATTCCGGCAATTATTCTGGCGGTGATTATTGCCGGTCTGTTCAGCTTGCTAATTGGCTATATATCCTTACGCCGTTCGGGCATTTACTTCTCAATCCTGACTTTGGCTTTTGCGCAAATGTCCTACTCCCTCGCCTATTCGGTGCTGACACCGATTACCGGCGGTGAGACCGGATTGCAGCCGAAAGTTGACGACCCGCGTATTCTTGACGCTGCCGTCACTGATGGCTCCGTGCCGAAAGCCAATCTGTTCGGCCTCGATATGAGCGCGAGTTATGAGCTGACGCTTGGTTGGTGGTCTTTCACTTTTAATGCCGGTTATTACGTGGCTGCCATTTTCATGCTGTTGAGTTTCTATCTCGCCATTCGCATTTTTAATTCACCTTTTGGCATGATGCTGCGGGCGGTGAAATCCAATCAGACACGGATGAATTATACCGGTCTCAATCCGAGGCCTTATACGCTGGCCGCTTTTGTAATTTCAGGCATGTATGCCGGTCTGGCCGGTGGCTTGTTGGTGGCAATGGATACGCAAGCCGGGCCTGAGCGCATGTTCTGGACAGTTGGCGGCGAAGTGGTGCTGATGACCATTCTTGGCGGTGTCGGCACGCTTATCGGCCCGGTGCTTGGTGCCGGTGTTATCAAATATATGGAAAACATTCTGTCCAAAATTAACCAAGAGGTTTTGTATCAATGGTTCGCCATTTTGCCGGACGGCCTGCAAGACGTGCTGGTGACGATTATCTATCCGTTTGTCGGCAAGGGCTGGCATTTGACACTGGGGCTTATTTTCATGGCCGTGGTTATCTTCCTGCCGGGCGGTTTGGTCGAGGGCATTCAACGTATTTCCAAATATATTGAAAACCGTCGGCAAGGCAAAAAACAAGCCACAACCGAAGCGGCTGAATAGGAGTATTTGAGATGGGTATTCTTGAAGTCAAAGACATCAATAAAAGCTTCGGCGGCCTGCAAGCGCTGAGCCACGTCAATCTCGATATCGCCGAAAATTCAGTGCACGCGATTATCGGCCCGAACGGTGCCGGTAAGTCAACGCTGCTGAATGTGCTTATCGGCAAGCTTATTCCCGACACCGGTTCAGTGACTTTTGACGGCCGGCAAGTGCTGGGGCATGAGCCATATGAGATTAATCAAATGGGCATTTCCCGCGTCTTTCAAACACCGGAGATTTTCGGTGAATTGACCGTGCTGGAAAATATGATGATACCCGAATTCGCCAAGCGCGACGGGGCCTTTCGGATGCATGCAATCGAAGCGGTGCAAGACGAAAAGGAAATCATGGAGAAAGCCGAGCAAATGCTCGCTGATTTGAACATGGCCGACCAACGCGATATGACCGCCGAGTCATTGAGTCGCGGCAATAAGCGGCGCATGGAAATCGGTATGTGTCTGTTGCAAGACCCGCGCCTGCTGCTTTTGGATGAGCCGACAGCCGGCATGGCCCGCGCCGACACAAACAACACGATTGATTTGCTGAAGCAGATTTCCGATGAGCGTGACATTACCATTGCGATTATTGAACACGATATGCATGTGGTGTTCAGCCTCGCCGAGCGCATTACCGTATTGGCGCAAGGCACGCCCTTGGTGGAGGACACGCCGGAAAACATTAAAGGTCACCCGAAAGTGCGCGAAGCCTATTTGGGCGAAAGCGTTTAGGTGCAGGAGAATAAGATGAGCGCACAACCCTATTTCTCAGTATCCGGCCTTAAGTCTTATTATGGCGAGAGCTATATTGTTCAAGATATTGCTTTTGACGTAAAAGAAGGCGAAATCCTCGCCCTGCTGGGCCGTAATGGTGCCGGTAAAACAACCACCTTGCGGTCGATTGCGCGCATGGATGTGCCGCAAGTGTCAGCCGGTGAAATCTGGCTGGACGGCATGGCATTGCATGAGATGAACAGCCATCAGGCGGCGCAGGCCGGTATCGGCTTGGTGCCGGAAG
>CBFIHY010000091.1:0-6856 GCA_965662315.1 Alphaproteobacteria bacterium | reverse complement strand
CCAAGCGATTGCCGACCATAAGATGGACCAGCAAGCTTTTGGCCTTACACTGAAGCGCGCTTCAGCTGAAGCGAAAGCCGGACAAGGCATGGGGGCAGCCGCATCCATGTTCAAATATTACGGCACGGAAGTGAATAAGCGCCGCTTTGAATTGCTGCTCGATGTAATGGGCACGCAAGCTTTGGGCTGGGAAGGCGAAGGCTTTGACAGCAAAGAATTGTCGGTTACCCGCTCTTGGCTGCGGTCAAAAGGTAACTCGATTGAAGGCGGCACATCTGAAGTGCAGCTGAATGTTATCGCCAAACGCGTTTTGGGTCTGCCCGACGCATAAGCCGGCACTGCCGAAACTCTGGAATATCAGGAGGACTTCTTATGGCACTCGTGCTGACTGAAGAACAAACCATGCTTCGCGATATGGCGAAGGACTTTTTCACCGAACAAGTTCCGGTGACAAATTTGCGCAAATTGCGCGACGACCAAGACGCGCTTGGCTATGACAAAGATGTCTGGGCGCAAATTGTTGAATTGGGTTTTGCCGGAATTCTTATTCCGGAAGAACATGGTGGCACGGGTTTTGGCCCGCTGGGTCTTGGCATTGTGATGACCGAAGCCGGTCGCACCTTGGCCGCCTCGCCGCTTTATTCTACTGCCGTATTGGGTGCAGGCCTGATTATGGCAGCCGGTTCTGAAGCGCAAAAAAATGACCTCTTGCCAAAAATTGCCGCCGGCGAAATGCTGATGGCTCTGGCAATGGAAGAGACCAATCACCACAATCCGGCAAATATTGCCATGGCGGCGGAGAAATCCGGCGATGGCTATAAGCTATCGGGCGAGAAAAAGTTCGTCATTGACGGGCACATTGCCGACACGCTGATTGTTGTAGCACGCACAAGCGGTGCCGCCGGTGAGCCGCAAGGCCTGTCCATGTTCTTGGTCGATGCCAAAGCAAATGGCGTCAACGTCACCCGCACTCATATGGTCGATAGCCGCAATGCAGCGATTATCAGCTTTGATGGGGTTGAAGTTTCAGCTGATGCAGCCTTGGGCGGCATTGGCGCGGCCTATCCGGAATTGGAAAATGTGCTGGATTTGGGACGCGCTTGCATTGCCGCAGAAATGCTGGGCGGCGCCGAAGCGGTATTTGATACAACGCTTCAATATCTCAAAGAGCGTAAGCAATTCGGCGTCATTATCGGTACCTTCCAAGCCTTGAAGCACCGCGCTGCTGAAATGTTTTGCGAAGTGGAAATCTGCCGGTCAGTGGTTTTGGAAGCATTATCTGCTTTGGATGAGCGCCGCAACGATGTGCCGCGTGTCACCAGCTTGGCGAAAGCCCGTGTCGGTGAAGCGGCGCGGTTGATTACCAATGAAGGTGTGCAAATGCATGGCGGTATCGGCATGACGGATGATGTTGATATGGGTCTGTATCTGAAACGGGCCCGCGTGCAGGCGCAAATGCTGGGTGACAGCAATTTCCACCGTGCGCGTTATGCCGATTTAGGTGGCTATTGAGTTAACCTTTTGCAAAATCGACCTATTTAAACTTCAAAGGCCTCGACATTTACCTGTCGAGGCCTTATTTTTGCGAATATTCAAACAAGGGGAGCCCATATGGCCGACGACGCGCAACAACCTGAACGCATTACAGTTCTCGCTGAAGAATTTACCCCCGCTGCTATGGAATTCCACCGTCGCAATATGAGTGCGCGCGGCTATCGCATGGAAGGGCAGATTACACCGCGTCGTTATATGATGATTGATGGCCCGGGCGAACCGACCGAATTGTTTGAAGGCAAAGAATATTTCGCCGTTACTTTTGTTCGAAAAGACGAAGAATAGAACTGCGGCATATACGCCTTTTTTCCTATGAA
The DNA here is from genome assembly GCA_965662315.1 of Alphaproteobacteria bacterium. Classification (GTDB taxonomy): domain Bacteria; phylum Pseudomonadota; class Alphaproteobacteria; order RS24; family RS24; genus UBA8337. The sequence goes on along the minus strand of CBFIHY010000091.1, from coordinate 4,985 downwards.
AGCTGGCACTTAGCCCCTGAATGGTCTATTTGTAGCGTAACAGACTAGGGATTGATATGGCTGTCGAATATGACAAGCATTTAGACGAAGCACTGGCCTCATTGCATGATGAGGGTCGCTATCGTGTATTTACCGATCTGGCGCGTAAAGCCGGCGCTTTTCCGCGTGCTCTCAACCATTCTGCCAATCCGCCACGCGAAGTGACTGTCTGGTGCTCAAACGATTATCTCGGCATGGGCCAAAACGCCGATGTTATGGACGCGATGAAAACCGCGATTGATACAATGGGTACCGGCGCGGGCGGCACACGCAATATTTCCGGCACTCACCGGATGATTGTCGCCTTGGAGAACGAGCTGGCTGATTTGCACGACAAAGAAGCGGCTTTGGTTTTCACCTCAGGCTATATCTCAAATGAAGCCACAATTTCGACACTGGCCAAATTATTGCCTGATTGCCTTATCCTGTCAGATGAATTGAACCATGCGTCAATGATTGAAGGGGTTCGCCAAAGCGGCTGCTCGAAATTAATCTGGCGGCACAATGATATTGAACATTTGGAAAGCCTGCTGCGCGACGCCGATCCGGAACGCCCGAAGTTGATTGCTTTTGAAAGCGTTTATTCAATGGATGGCGATATTGCGCCGATTGAAGCGATTTGCGATTTGGCCGAAAAATATGATGCACTGACCTATTTGGATGAAGTGCACGCCGTTGGCATGTATGGAAAACGCGGCGGCGGCATTGCCGATCGCGATAATCTGATGCAACGGGTTGATATTATCGAAGGCACGTTGGCGAAAGCGTTCGGCATTATGGGCGGCTATATCACCGGCAAACAAAACCTTGTCGATGCCATTCGCTCTTATGCGCCGGGCTTTATCTTCACCACCACATTGCCGCCGACCGTTGCAGCCGGTGCCATTAAGTCCGTACAAATTGTCAAACAGGCCGATGATTTGCGCGCCCATCATCAAGAGCGGGCCGAGACATTAAAGACCATGCTTGAAAAAGCAGGCATGCCGGTTTTGCGGACAGAAACGCATATTGTGCCGCTTATGGTCGGCGATCCGGTTTTGTGTAAAGCCGCCTCTGACCGGCTTTTGAAAGAGCATGATATTTATATCCAGCCGATTAATTATCCGACTGTCCCGCGCGGCACGGAGCGGCTGCGCATCACGCCAACGCCGCTGCATGACGACGCCATGCTAGAGCATCTGGTTGATGCGGTGCAGGAAGTCTGGGAGCATTTGGGTATTTCCTGCGATATTCCTGACTTGCTTGTCGCCCCTGCTGCGCAATAAAGCTGCATCATTATGTTGCCCAATTCTCACCCTGAAGTCGCTTTCGGAAAAACCGGCTTATTGCTGGTCAATTTGGGTACACCGGAAACCCCTGATGCCAAGGGCCTGCGCCCCTATTTGAAACAATTCTTAAGCGATCGCCGCGTTATCGAAACCCCGCCGGTTATTTGGCAGCCTATTTTGCGCGGTATTATTTTAAATACGCGACCACGTAAATCAGCCAAAGCTTATGCCAAAATTTGGCGGCAAGAGAGCAATGAAAGTCCGTTGCGCTATTACACACGGGTGCAGGCTGAAAAGCTGCAAGCGGAAATCGGCGATGAGATTAAGGTCGATTGGGCGATGCGTTATGGCGCGCCGTCGATTGAAGATAAGCTGGCAGATATGAAAGCGGCGGGCTGCGAGCGCATTGCTGTGGTTGCGCTTTATCCGCAATACAGCGCCTCGACCTCGGCCAGTGTTTATGATGATGTGTTTCGCGCATTGTTGAAATTGCGCTGGCAACCGGCCATTCGCACAGCCGCGCCATGGCATGACAGCGCCGATTATATTGATGCGCTGGCGCAATCAGTGACCGATCATTTGGACGGTTTGGATTTTGAACCGGAAGTGATTATCGCGTCATTTCATGGCCTGCCGCAAAGCTATTTCAAAAAAGGTGACCCGTATCACTGCCATTGTGCCAAGACCGCGCGGCTATTGCGCGAAAAGCTGGGCATGGATGATAAAAAACTGCGCCTGACATTTCAGTCGCGCTTCGGACCGGCCAAATGGCTGGAACCCTATACCGATAAGACCGTTGTCGAATTGGCTGAACAAGGTGTCAAAAAAATCACCGTCGTCACGCCGGGTTTCATTTCTGATTGTGTTGAAACATTGGAAGAGATTGGCCTTGAGCTTGAAGGCGAGTTCAGCGAAGCAGGCGGGACGCATTTTTCAACCGTACCATGCTTGAATGATGGCGCATTATCGGTTTCGCTTTTGAAAAAAATTGCTGACCGCGAACTGGCCGGCTGGCGCTAATCAAAACTCCTTCTTGACCTGTTACCTCTTCTTGAGGCACTGTCTGGGCGTCTTTAGGAGAATTCCTTGTTCGGATGGTTTGAGTTATTGGACTGGCCGCCATCTTTGGTGAATAGCGGCTTGTTATTGGTATTGGCGGTGTTGTATGGCACGCAAGCCAAGCGCAAATTGCGGCCTTATTTACTGGCTGCACAAGTCAGCATATTGACCATTTTTATAGGCACGATTTTCGACAATATTACGCAAGGCAATCTCCTCCCCAGCGAAATTTTGACGGCGCTTCTATCGCAAACATTCGGCACGTTTTTCGGCTATGGGATTATAGGCTGGCTAATCATTCAGATATGCTTCATCATTCGGTTTCGTAACGATCAATCAAATATCTTCACACGAAACCGCAGGACATGACGCAAATCAATTTTACCTCAGGCCTGAAAGCTTACACTGTCGGCCTTCTTACCGTTATTTACACCGCCAATTATGTTGATCGGCAAATCGTTGCCATTTTGCTGCAGGCGATTAAGACCGATTTGCAGCTCAGCGATACTCAATTGGGCATGCTGACCGGCCTCGCCTTCGGTATTTTTTATGCGACCTTGGGTATTCCAATCGCCTATTTCTCCGACCGCGTGTCGCGCAAAAAAATCATCATCGCCTCGCTGACCTTATTTTCGGCCATGACATATGCTTGCGGCTTGGCGCAAAACTATACGCAATTATTACTGGCGCGCATTGGCGTCGGCGTCGGGGAAGCCGGCACAAGCCCACCCTCACACGCAATTATCGCCGATATGTATGCCCCTTCTGAGCGCGCCACACCGCTGGCGATTTTCGCCTTGGGGATTAATTTAGGACTGTTTGTTGCCTTTATCGCCGGCGGCTGGATTGCCGATAATTATGGCTGGCGCACCGCTATTCAGGTGATTGCCCTGCCCGGTTTTCTATTGGCACTGGTCGCATGGTTTACCTTAAAAGAACCGCCGCGCGGCATGAGTGACGATAGCGGTGATGTGGAAGCGCCGCCGCTTATGGTAACGGTCAAACATATTTGGAGCACGCCCTCATTGCGCCAACTGCTCATCGGCTCAACGCTGATCATTATTGTCGGTTATGGCGCGGTTGCTTGGTTGCCCAGCTATTTCATTCGCACGCATGGCATGTCAGCCACACAAATTGGTGGCATTCTCGCCATTATGATTGGCTTTGGCGGTGCTATCGGCACCATGTTTGGCGGCATTTTGGCCGACCGTATGGGCAAAAAAGATGTCCGCTGGAATATGTGGCTGGTCGGTATATTTGGGCTGATTGGCGCGCCGTTCTCAATCTTCGGTTATCTGGCTGATAGCGCGCAAGCGGCTATTTTGCTGCTGATTGTGCCAACCACCATTGGTGCGCTTTATTTTGGCCCGACTTTGGCGATGTTGCACACTTTGGTGAAACCGGAAATGCGCTCGCTCGCTTCGGCTATTTTATTGTTTATCAATAATATTTTCGGCCTCGGCATCGGCCCGCTCAGCGTCGGCATGATAAGCGATCAATTGGCGCCAAGCTATGGCACGAAAAGCCTGGGCGTGGCGTTGGCCATCATCACCCTTATCGGCATTTGGGGCAGCATTCATTATCTGATTGGTGGACGCTCGCTGGCCCGCGATATTGACGCTGCGCAAGCCGCCTAAATCCGTTCATTCGGCAATAACGTAGACAGCTTTATGATGTCCTTTCGTTTTATTCTCCCACTATTGTGTCTCGCGTTTTTGCCATCGGCGGCGCTGGCTGATATGCGCCATTTCACCGCTGAATATCGGCTTTATGTCAGTGGATTGCTTATCGGTAAGTCATTTCTGCAATTATCATTATCGGAAAATCAATATCGCCTCAGCGCCCATATAAAACCGGCCGGTGCCGGACGGCTGGTTGGCAATTCGCATGTCGTCAGCACCACGCGCGGGCAAATTGAAGATGGTGATTTCGTGCCGGTACGACTGGATTTAAGTTGGACCTCAGATAAGCAAATCAAGTCCAGCTATATGGATTATAAAAACGGCGCGCCGCATAAATTCGTTTCCGGTTACCAGCAACCGGACGAGTTTAAATCGAAAAATCCGGTTGATATCAAGAGCATCGGCCCAGGATCGGTCGATCCGTTTCTCGGCATGCTGTCGCCGCTTAACGGTAAACCTCTGAAAAACGCTTGCAGTGGAAATCGGCGCATTTTTGATGGTCGCCGCTTAGCGCAATTAAGCCCCGGCGAAAGCCTTCATTTAACAGCGCGCGAGCATGGCTTTGATACGCCCCGTCCGGCAGTGAAATGTAATATTATTTGGCAACCCATTGCCGGCTATTCAGAGCGCAGCCTTGAACGCTCAGCCGAGTTCCCGCCAATTGAGACGCATTTTTTTCGCATTGCCGACACTGAATTTGCCGCGCCCATGAATATGCGCGGCCGCGCACGCTATGGCCGCGTGACGATTTATGCGGTGCAATATTTTACCGAAACCGACACGCCGCCTGTTGCTTTTGATATTGCCGCCCTGTCCGGTTTGACGGAATAGCCGCCCAATAGCGAAGTTCCTCTTTTAAAAACCATATTCGTTTCAGTTATTTAGCCGGGGTTCGGGCCATTATCTGATGCATTGTGTCGCAGGTTACGAATATATT
>CBFIHY010000090.1:0-6880 GCA_965662315.1 Alphaproteobacteria bacterium | reverse complement strand
AAAAAGCGGCGCGCGAGGCCGGTATGGAGTTGCTGGTGCATAAAAACCCCGAGGCTGAGGCGCAGGGCATTAACCCGTTTGACCATGGGCCATTGCATACCGATATGTGGAAGACGGAAGGGCTGAAACAGGCTTTGGATAAATACGGTTTTGATGCAGCTTTTGGCGGCGCGCGTCGTGATGAAGAAAAATCGCGGGCCAAGGAGCGGGTGTTTTCTTTTCGCAGTGAAAACCATCAATGGGACCCGAAAAACCAGCGTCCGGAATTATGGTCGCTTTATAATGCGCGCAAAGCGCCGGGCCAATCGATGCGTGTATTTCCTCTATCGAATTGGACGGAGCTGGATATTTGGCAATATATCCGCTTGGAAAATATCGAGATTGTGCCGCTGTATTTTGCCGCGCCGCGCCCGACTGTTGAGCGCGATGGGTTGATTTTAATGGTTGATGATGAGCGTTTTCCGCTGCGCGACGGTGAAAAGCCGGTGATGCGCTCAGTGCGGTTTCGCACGCTTGGCTGCTACCCGTTAACCGGCGCGGTCGAAAGCACGGCCAGCAATCTTAATGATGTCATTCAAGAAACACTTTTGACCACCACCTCTGAACGCCAAGGTCGTGCCATTGACCATGATGCGGCGGCGTCAATGGAAATTAAAAAACAGCAGGGTTATTTCTAATGCCGCAAGCCGAGACCAGCTATCAAACCGAGGCGCTGATAGCGCAAGATATTGAAGCCTATTTGGCGGTGCATGAAGATAAAACCATGCTGCGCTTCATTACCTGCGGCAGTGTTGATGATGGTAAATCAACGCTTATCGGGCGGCTTTTATATGACAGCAAAATGATTTTTGACGACCAGCTCAGCGCTTTGGAAGCGGCGTCGAAAAAATCCGGCACGCAAGGCGATGACATTGATTTTGCGCTTTTGGTGGACGGTTTGGCGGCCGAGCGCGAGCAGGGCATTACCATTGATGTTGCCTATCGGTTTTTTGCCACTGAAAAAAGAAAATTCATTGTCGCCGATACGCCGGGCCATGAGCAATATACCCGCAATATGGTGACCGGCGCGTCGACTGCCGATTTGGCGGTTCTGTTGGTTGATGCGCGCCATGGGGTGCTGACACAGACCCGCCGCCATGCCTATTTGGTGCATTTGCTGGGGTTGAAGCATATTGTTTTGGCCGTCAATAAAATGGATTTGGTCGATTTCAGCCAAGCGCGCTTTGATGAAATTGTCGCTGACTTCAACGCTTTTGCCGCGGCGCTGGATATGCCGCCGCCTTTGGCGATACCGATATCCGGCCTGACCGGTGACAATATTACCGCCCCCAGTGACGCCATGGCTTGGTATGACGGGCCGGCTTTACTGGCGCATTTGGAAAATGTGCCGCTGGCGACTGATGCGGCGCGTGATAATCCGTTCGCCATGCCGGTGCAATGGGTCAATCGCCCGAATTTGGATTTTCGCGGCTTTTCCGGACGCCTTGCCGGCGGCACGGTAAAACCGGGTGATAAAATACGCATTGTCCCATCGGGCAAAACCAGCACGGTGAAAGATATTGTCACCATGGCGGCAGACGGCACGCGCTGCGATTTGCCCGAAGCGGTTGCCGGTCAATCGGTAACGCTGACACTTTCCGATGAAGTTGACTGCTCGCGTGGCGATGTGATTGCCGCTGCCGACAACCCGCCGCTCGCCGCCGACCGGTTTGAAGCCAGTCTGGTTTGGATGGATGAAATGGAAATGCTGCCCGGCCGTGCCTATGAAATGCGCATCGGCACGCAAGCCGTATCGGCGCGTATTCAAGCGCCGAAATATGCGGTGAATGTCAATAATCTGGAGCATTTGGCCAGCAAGGCATTGGCATTGAATGAAATCGGTGTGGTTGAATTGGCCACTGATCGTCCGGTGGTGTTCGCGCCTTTTGCCGACAGTCAAAAGCTTGGCAGTTTTGTGCTGATTGACAAGCAAAGCAATGCCACAGTGGCTGCCGGACTTTTGCATTTCAGTCTACGCCGCGCCCATAATATTCATTGGCAGGCGGTCGATATTGACCGCGCCGCGCATGCGGAATTAAAAGGCCAACAGCCAAAAATTCTCTGGTTTACCGGCCTCTCCGGTTCCGGCAAATCAACCATTGCCAATGCGGTGGAGAAAAAATTACATGCCAAGGGCAAGCATAGTTTTCTGCTGGATGGCGATAATGTACGGCACGGGCTGAACAAGGATTTGGGCTTTACCGATGCCGACCGAATTGAAAATATCCGCCGCATTGGCGAGCTTGCCAAGCTGATGACCGATGCCGGTTTGATTGTGCTGACCGCGTTTATTTCGCCGTTTCGGGCCGAGCGCGATATGGTGCGTGCGCTGGTGCCTGACGGTGAGTTTATTGAAATTCATGTCGATACGCCGCTGGATGTCGCCGAGACACGCGATGTCAAAGGGCTTTATAAAAAGGCGCGCGCCGGTGAGTTAAAAAACTTTACCGGAATTGACAGTCCCTATGAGCCGCCGCAAGCGGCTGAGATCGTCGTCAATACGGTGGCACTCAGTGTTGAAGAAGCGGCTGATGTGATTATCGATTATCTCGAAACCCACTGATTAATCTTCAGGTTCAAAAATCACCCGTCCGACAATCTCGCGATTGGCCATCATCTCAAAGCCGTCGCGCCAATCGCTCAAGGGCAGGCGCGCATGCACATGCGGGGAAATTTTACCTTCCGCCGCCAATTGCCAAATCGCCGCTTGGTTCTCGGCCCCTTTTTCAGGGTTGCGGCGGCCATATTCACCGGCCCGCACACCGACAACCGAAAAGCCTTTTATCAAAGGCATATTGACGCCAATGCTCGGAATGCGGCCATCGGCAAAACCGATAATCAACAGGCGGCCATCCCAGCCAATGCAGCGCACGCTCTCGTCAAACACATCGCCGCCAACCGGATCGTAAATCACATCGGCACCGCCGCCGGTCAGTTCCTTCACTTGTTCGCGAAAGCCATTGCGCACATTCAACACCGCCTCGGGGGCAAATTTCTCATTAATGATGTTCAGCTTTTCGTCAGATGATGCGGTGGCGATAATTTTCGCGCCCAAATGCTTGCCCAAATCAACCGCCGCCAAACCAACACCGCCGGCCGCGCCATGCACCAAAAGCCATTCATCTTTTTGCAATAACCCGCGCCGCACCAGCCCGACATAGGCGGTCAAATAGGCTGAGCCGGTTGCCGCCGCGGTGGCGAAATCGAGATTATCGGGAATTTTCCGCAAGCGGTCTGCCGGCATCACCATATATCCGGCAAATGTGCCAAGCCCGCCGCAGACCACTTTATCACCGACTTGCCAGCCATCGGCGCCGGTCGCGACCCCCGCGCCAAGTTCGGCAATTTCTCCGGCCCCTTCCATGCCCGGCGAAAACGGCACGGGCGGCTTTAATTGATAGCCGCCATGGGTCATTAAAAAATCCGGAAAGCCTAAACTGGCGGCGCGAATTCTAACCAATACTTCGCCCGCTGCCGGTTTTGGCGTGGCGATTTCTTCCAAAGCGACACCGGCCAAATCGGCCAGCAATTCATTGACCATTAAGGCTTTCATGTCTCTGTCTCCCGTTTAGTGCCGCCCGGCTCATAAGATACTTTGCGCCCGCTCAGCATTTCATAAAAGGAGCGCGTATCATGGGTTTTCCAATCCGGCGTTTCTTGGGTCTGCGCGTCAAAAGCGGCGATGATTTCATTATTGCGCTCTTCGGCCAAATGGCGCGCCGCATAATGCGGAAAGATATAAAACGAGCCTTTTTTAATCTCTGCCAGCGTATGCGCGCCGACCGTTTCAACCGGATAAGGCCGATGCGGCCCGTCGGTTGGATTGGCCCCGCGGCCTTCTTTCGGGCCACCATATTTGGCTTGGCGTCTTTTGCCGGAATTGCCGATATCACTCTCGGTCCAGCCCGGGCATAAAAGCGATAGGGACATATGCGGCGGCAATTCCATCCGCAACATGCCGGTATAACCAAGCACCGCCGCCTTGGAGGCATTATAGGCGCACAGCATGGGCAAGGGCCAACCGACCGAATTTTCAGAGGCAGTATTGCAAATATGCGCCTCGCTGCCTTGTTGTTTAAAACGGCGGAAAAACTCCATGCACATATTCCAATTGCCGAAGAAATTAACTTCGAAAATCCATCGTAAGTCGGCATCGTCCATTTTTGTTGATGCGGTCATACCGGCCCCGACACCGGCATTATTGAATAAAATATCAACGCGTCCGAAATGCGCCCAGGCCTTATCGGCCAATGCGGTGATTTGCTGTTTATCGGTCACATCGCAGGCCATGCCGACGACCTCGCTATCATGGCCCAACGCGCGGACGATATCGGCCGCCGCATCGCATTCTTTTTGGTCTATATCGGCAATCACGATATGGCAGTTTTCCGCCGCCAGCGATTTGGCAATATCCAAGCCAATGCCATTGGCCCCGCCGCTAATCACCGCCACTTTATCGTTGAAATTATCCATCATTGCCTCCGCTTAATTTGGCAAAGCTTAGGCAAAGCAATAGGCAGGCGCAAGGCAAGTCATAGGCAAGTCAAAGGCAGGGAAAAGGCAAGTCAAAGGCAGGGAAAAGGCAGGGAAAAGTTTTCAACGGCATGGCGCGGCACATTTCATCATGCTTGCCTTGGCGGCGGTCAATATGGCACGCTTTTTCATCGAATAAGAAAAACGGAGGTCATGATGAGTTTTTATTTATTTTTGGCGGCAGCCGCGCTGTCATTATTCGGTGCAGCGTTTCACGGCATTTTGGGACGACGCATCTATTTGGGCGCCATTCGCGCCGCTGATTTGCCGCCACGCACGGTTTCTTTAAGTGCGGTGTCTTGGGATATGTTTACCGTTTGGTTGGTGGTTGGCGGGCTGACGCTTTTATGCGTCGCGTTTAATGATGAAGCGATATGGATGGCCTATCCGATTATGATGATGAATATGGTCGGCGCGGCCGTATTCTTTTTATTAATGCTATTGGGGCATAAGGAACTGGTGCGCTTGCCCGGGGCTTATTTGCTGGCGGCGACCGGCGGGCTAATTTACTTGGCGCTTTAATGCCGCATTTAGAACCGGCAAAGGGGCTTGTCGCGGCGCAATTGATATTTATAGTTGGCAACCAAAGGTTATTCTTATTGAGGTTTTGTCATGCAATCCCTATCTGACACCATTCAACCGGAAGATAATGCGTATCGTCCGCCGCACATCAAATATGAAACCCCTGACGATTTTAATTTGATGGATATTATGGCTTTTGCCGAGCATGGCCAGCCTTATGAATTTTTCCATACGCTGCGCGAAAAAGCGCCGGTCGCGTGGTGGCAGCCGCCGGAAGATTCGGATGTGGCCGGTTTTTGGTCACTGTCGCGCTATGAAGATGTGAAGAAATGCGACCTTGATGCGAAGACCTTCTCATCCGGCACGGGCGGTATTTTGATGGGCTATAGCGCCGAGCAGAAAGGCCCGAAACGCCTGAGCGGCGCGGCGCTGAACTCGATGATTAATATGGATCAGCCATTTCATATTCCGCTGCGCATGGCGCATCGGCCGTTTTTTACGCCCGATTATATTGCCCATTTGCAAACCCGCGTTGAGGGCGAGGTTGACCGCTTGCTGGATAATATGGAAGCGATTGCCAAGAAAAATGACGGCAAGGTCGACATGGTGACCAATTTTTCTGAATGGCTGCCCATGTATACTTTGTGCGAAATGCTGGGCATTGATGAAAAAGACCGCCCCAGCATTGTGCGCTGGATGCATTATCTGGAAAACGCGCAATACATTATCACCGACCCGAACTCGAAAGTGTCGCCGTGGTTTATCGCCAAATTTCTTTGGAATATTCGGCAAATGTTTCGCTATGGGCAAAAGGTGTTGCAAGACCGGCGCAAAAACCCGCGCGATGATTTATTGACGGTGATTGCCACCACTGAAGTGGATGGCGAGCCAATGCCGCAATCTTATCTCGACGGTTCTTGGCTGCTGATTATTTTTGCCGGTAATGACACAACGCGCAATTCGCTATCGGGCACGATGCGGCTTTTGTCGCAATTTAAAGACCAAAAGCAAATGCTGTTGGATGACCCCAATCTTGTGCCGAGCATGGTGCCGGAAGCTTTGCGTCTGGTCTCGCCGGTTATGTATATGCGCCGCACCGCTTTGGCTGAGGCTGAGTTTTCCGGCCAGCAAATTTTGCCGGGCGAAAAAGTGATTATGTATTACGGCGCGGCCAATCGCGACCCGGATGTGTTTCACGACCCCGATAAAATGGATATGCACCGCAATAATGTGCAAGACCATTTGGCGTTTGGCACCGGCCCGCATGTGTGCCTTGGCCAGCGCATTGCCAATATGCAATTGGAAACCGCGTATAAGCGTATTCTCGACCGCTTCCCGAATGTGGAATGGACCGGCAATCAACGCCACGCGCCGAATAATTTCGTCAATGCCATTTCGCATTTGGAAGTCGATTTGGGGGTTAGGTAATTCCCAAAAAGCCGGTTCGTTAAACCAATTCGAACATGTCGACTGTTAGCTCTTGGGAAAAGTCGACTAACACCATGAGAGGTGTTTCACCATTATAAGAACTGTCATGCTCAAGACTTGAGAATAAGATGGTGTCATTGCGCGCGTCACCAAACACATTTTGCTGATTATCAACGCTGAGGCGTAAACCAGTAAGCAGCGCTTCAAGTCTGTGTTCAGGCTCAAGCGAATTGATAGATTGCTTTGCTAGTTCAAGTTCTGATGCTGCCTCTTCGGGTGTCGCACCTTGCAGAATTGCAAGATCAGTTAAATCCACCCGAATTTTGTCCCGCTCACCGGCTGGTGAGCTGTCATATAT
>CBFIHY010000089.1:0-6925 GCA_965662315.1 Alphaproteobacteria bacterium | reverse complement strand
AACCGAAGACCGGCTTTTTCGAGAAGGTTGAAACAATCTGACTGACCATGCCAAAGCCCGGCAAGATAAGAATGTAAACTTCCGGATGGGCAAAGAACCAGAATAAGTGCTGGTACATAATCGGGTCACCACCGCCTGCAGGATCGAAGAAAGTGGTACCGAAATTACGGTCTGTCAGCAGCATGGTGATGGCACCGGCAAAAACCGGCAGCGACAACAGCAGCAAGAAAACCGTGACCAGAATAGACCAGACGAAAAGCGGCATCTTATGCAAAGTCATGCCCGGTGCGCGCATATTGAAAATCGTCGTGATGAAGTTAATTGCGCCCAAAATGGATGAGATACCGGCCACGTGCAGTGACAAAATCGCATAATCCATTGCCGGACCCGGCTGACCGCTGGTTGAAAGCGGCGGATAAATTGTCCAGCCGCCACCCACGCCATCATTGCCCGGAGGGCCCTCAGCGAAAATAGACATAACCAGCAAAATAAACGATGCCGGCAAGAGCCAGAATGAAATATTATTCATCCGCGGGAACGCCATATCCGGCGCGCCAATCATCAGCGGCACAAACCAGTTGCCGAAACCGCCAATCATCGCCGGCATCACCATGAAGAAAATCATGATAAGCCCGTGTCCGGTAACCAGCACATTATACAGATGGTAATCACCACCCAAAATACCATCGCCCGGCGCTTGCAATTCCATGCGCATCAGAACCGACATAAAGCCGCCGACCACACCTGCGAAAATCGCAAAGATGAGGTACATGGTGCCAATGTCTTTATGGTTGGTCGAATAAACGTAACGACGCCATCCGGTCGGATGGTCCTCGTGTCCGTGAGCGGCTGCTTGTTCAGTTGCCATCAGACGATCTCCCTATTACTGACGCGCTGCGTCTTGTGTTTCGACCGAAGCCACCATGGCGTCGGCATTTTCCAATTCGGCATATTCGGCTTTCGCCTCTTCTACCCATTCCGCAAATTCGACTTTTGAGACAACCTCAATACGAATAGGCATAAAAGCGTGGCGAATACCGCACAGTTCTGAGCATTGGCCGTAAAATGTGCCGGTCTTATCGGCTCTGAACCAAGTTTCGTTCAACCGGCCCGGCACGGCATCCATTTTAATACCGAAAGCCGGCATGGCAAAGGCGTGCAACACATCGGCCGCGGTTACGATAACACGCACTGTTGTATCAACCGGCACCACCATGGCGGTATCGGTGGCCAAAAGGCGCGGTTGGTCGCCGCGCTCATCATCGCTCAGCATTAGTGAGTCAAAGGCAAAATCGCCATGCTCGGGATATTCATAACCCCAATACCATTGATAGCCGACCGCTTTGACGGTCATATCAGCTTCCGGAATATCGCGCTGGAAATACAGCAAGCGGAAGGACGGAATGGCAATCACCACAAGAATAAGAATCGGTACCACGGTCCAAATCACTTCAACCAGCGTGTTATGGCTGGTCTTGCTTGGCTCCGGATTGGATTTCGCACTAAAGCGCACCATCACATAGAACATCAGACCCAAGACAAACACACAAATGGCGGTCATCAGCACCAAAAGGAAATTGTTGAAATCGGTGATCATGGTCATGTTTTCAGTCGCTGCCTCCTGAAAACCGAGCTGCCAGTCTTTCGGCTGATTGGCCGAAGCCGATACCGTCAAACTTGCGAAAACCGCAGCTAAAGCCGCGCCACACTTCGTATAGAAATTGAAAAGACCCATATTCTGTCTCCACTAGTGAATGAGCAGGGACTCACCCCTCATTGGTCATGCCTCTCTATACATAATCCAATGTGAAATAACCAGTATCGGACACCGCTATGCGACTTTATGACCACAGATTATCGGCTTTGCGCATAATGACGCATAAAGCCACTTCATCTCTTGCCTAAATACCGCCGTGCCGACATATTAAGTCGCATGATAGCTGCGCAATAAAGGAGAGTGCTGTGAGCCGAGATCCGAAGGATTTATTTTTCAATCAAGCCGGTCTTGACCTCGACCAGACACATAAATTCACCGAAACCGCGCTTGCCGGCGCAGATGATGGTGAATTATTTCTGGAATATACGCTCTCAGAAGCGTTTTCTTTCGATGATAATCGTTTGAAAGCGGCCAGCTTTGACACAACGCACGGTTTTGGTTTGCGCGCGGTAAACGGCGAAGCGGTTGGCTTTGCCCATGCCACAGATTTATCAATGGACGCTCTGAAACGCGCCGGTGCCAGCCTGTCGCCTGTTTTATCCGGCCATTCGGGCAATTGGGCCGCCGGACCGATAGCGGCCGGCCCGTCTTTATATATGGATGATAATCCGCTCGATGGCGCGGCCTTTACCGATAAGGTGAAATTGCTGGAAGAAATTAATGCCTATGCGCGCGCCAAAGACAATCGGGTGCGGCAAGTCTCTGTTTCGCTGGCCGGTGAATGGCAGGCGGTCAGCATTATTCGCCCCGATAGCGCTCCTTTATTTGATGTGCGGCCGCTTGTGCGGCTTGATGTTTCCGTCGTTGTCGGCGAAGGCGACCGGCAAGAAACCGGCCATTCAGGGCGCGGTGGACGGGCCAATTATGCGCAATGGCTGGCGCCGGAAAATTGGCAAGCGCAAGTGCATAATGCGCTGAAACAAGCAGTGACCAATCTCGACAGTATTCCTGCACCGGCCGGTGAAATGGATGTGGTTCTTGGCCCGGGCTGGCCCGGTATTTTGCTGCATGAGGCCGTCGGGCACGGGCTGGAAGGCGATTTCAATCGCAAGAAAACCTCGGCTTTTTCTGACCGCATTGGCGAGCGCGTGGCGTCACCCGGCGTCACCGTGATTGATGACGGTACCATTCCCGACCGGCGCGGCTCGCTGACCATTGATGATGAAGGCACGCCGACCTCAAAAACCGTGCTTATCGAAGACGGGATTTTGAAAGGCTATATGCAAGACCGCCAAAATGCGCGGCTGATGGGCATGCAGCCGACCGGCAATGGGCGGCGCGAAAGCTATAATTGCCAACCGATGCCGCGCATGACCAATACCTATATGTTGGGCGGCAATCATCAGCCGGAAGAGATTCTGGCCAGTGTCAAAGACGGCATTTATGCCGTGTCCTTTGGCGGCGGCCAGGTCGATATCACCTCCGGCAAATTCGTGTTTTCCTGCACCGAAGCCTATGAAGTCAAAAACGGTAAGCTGGGCGCGCCCTTGAAAGGGGCGACGCTAATCGGCACCGGCCCTGAATCAATGCAACGCATTTCCATGATTGGCAATGATATGGCGCTTGATGAAGGCATTGGCACATGCGGCAAGGCCGGGCAAGGCGTGCCTGTGGGCGTCGGCCAACCGACGCTGCGGCTTGAGGGCTTGACTGTTGGCGGCACAGCTTAAGCTGTTGTTTTGATGCGGTGCGTAAAGCCTGCGCGGTAAGGAGTATCTGATGAGTGACAATAATGCAGCCGAGCGGGCGTTTTTTGCCGTCGTTAAGCAAAGCCATTTATTCGACCCGTCGCACGAGCGGCATTTCGGTTCCGTGCTGCTGGCCGGTTGGGTCCTCAGCGCGATATTTTTGTTTCCTTTATTGAAATATCCGCCGGCGCATGACGCGCTATGGCCAAGCCTGCTGGTTGGCTTGCCGCCGCTATTTGCCCATGCCTATAGCTTGCGGCCGATTATCAACACGCATGTTGCCAGCCAATTACAGCCCAATATGCTGGCCGCATTAATGACGCTCAGCTATTTTCCGGGAATGCTGGTTTGCGTCGCGCTTATTGATTGGCAAGAGGCGCTGTTTTTACCGGCGGCCGGCATGTTTATGGCATTGATGAGCTTCGGCTTGTTTTTGCCGGGCCTCGCCCCGCCTTTAGCATATCTGATTAATGGCAAGCTTATCCGCCCGCATCTGAGCCCCGTGCGTCTGGTTGCCGGTGCAGTATTATTTACGCTGGCTTGGGCTTTTTCAGGCTTTGCCGCTTGGGTCATCAGCCACGTTTAACATTAACCGATTTAGATGAGAGTCGACCTCTATTAGGCCCCTATTAGAGGACATCAGGCGGCAGATAAATGCCGCCAATATCAAAATCGAGATCGGCTTCGGTTTCAACCGCCGGTTCATGCAATGGTAAAACCTCCGGCGTCGTAAACACATCCGCATCCTGCATGTCATCTTCTTCAGGCAGACCGCTCGCATCATCAATAATCGGATTGTCTTCAACATCGCTATCTGCTTCGTGAATGATGATATTGGATGAAACAATAACTTGCGCGCCGACCAAGACCTCAATGCCGAGATTGGCTTTATCCGCTTCCTCATTTAACTGCACCACCAATCGGCTGAAGAAACCCTCAGCGCCGGCCAAATCAATGGTGAAACTGGTAAAGCCGCCATGCATCAGGCCATCAGATGCATCGAGATATTCTTCATCATCTTCGAGCAAGAACAACTCGCCATCGATAATGGAAACCTCAACCGTGGCGGCGCGGAAATCGCTCTGATGCGAAAACAAGAAATCCGCTTCGCCATTCATCACATCGCGGAAATAAAACAGCCCGTCAGCGTCAAAACTCAGCTCAAGCGGTAATTCAAATTCAATATCCAGCAGCGCTTGGCCATTTAGCGGAAGGTCAACTTCCTGATATGCGCCGGTCAACAGCGACAAGCGCACCAAATCAATGCTATCGGCGTGCTCATCGGCCACCGGCGTAAATTCAACCTGTTGGTCTTGCATCGCGTCGAGCAGCAGTTTTTGTTGCGCTACATCAACCGGGCGCGCCAAACCGGCATCGCCGTCACGCGACGGGGCAATCAGAACCAATTCCGGCGCCGGCACGTCATCAGGGCCATTCATCGCTTTTTGCACCAGCAACAGCAAGGTCATTTCTTTCGGCGTGGTGACCAGCGGGCCGACGAAAACAATTGCGCTGGCGGCCAGCACAACACCCAATTCGGTCTCGTAATTTTGGTCGCGTTGCTGTTTTTGCGGCGCCGGGCGATGGCGCAAATGCAATTTCTTATCTTGATGATGTAATTGCAAAGAATTGTGAAAAGGCGATTGCGCGAGTTGCGGCAGATCAGCCAAATTCAGCAAGGCCACAGGGCCAAGATTAAGCCCGTTAAGGCCAATATTTAATGTGTTCGTCATCCTGCACCTTCCTTCTGGAAGTTGTTTTTCTTAACGGTGAATGAAACAAACGAAACGCGGCGGGATTTCTTCCCTTTTTGTTGAGCGGAAAGTTAAGCAAAAGGTTAATTTTCTGTCAATTCATAATATGAAAACAGGCTGTTCTTAGCCACGCAGATTCAATTTTTTATATTTAAATTCAGTGGCTTATGCTTGTTGAAAAAAAATTGAATATTTTTAAAAATATTCACTGGCGGTTATAGCGTTAATGCCGCATAGGCCTTATTTATGTCGCCGCCCCATTCATTATGATAGCTGTCGAGCAAGCGTTGCGCATTGCTTTTGCCATCAGCGACAATCCGCTCAAGATAATCCAGAAACAGCCTCTCATCATTGCCGGTGCCGTCCGTATAGCGGCGATTTTCAAGCCCTTGCTTGGCCATTGGCAGAATATCGCGCGCCATATCCAATAATGTGCCGCCGCGAAACGGCGTCTCAAGACCGGTCAAAGGCGCAGCGGCGCGAAGTGCCGCGCGCTCTTCTTGCGTCCAATCGGCAATATAAGCTGCCAGCCGGCTTTGCGTGTCGGCGTCATAAAGCAGCCCCACCCAAAATGCCGGTAACGCGCAAAGCGACGACCATGGCCCGCTATCGGCCCCGCGCATCTCGATAAATCGCTTTACCCGCGCTTCGGGAAACAGCACGGTGAGATGATTTTCCCAATCTTGCGCGGTTGGCTTTTCGCCCGGCAAAGCGGCCAATTCGCCATTTAGGAAATCACGGAAATTCATCCCCAGCGTATTGATAAATTCACCATTGCGGACGACAAAATACATCGGCACATCCAGCGCATAATCGACATATTGCTCAAAGCCGAAGCCCTCATCAAAAGCAAAAGGCAACATGCCGGTGCGCTTCGGGTCGGTATCGGTCCATACCAAAGAGCGTTCCGACATATGGCCGGTCGGCTTGCCGTCAATAAACGGTGAATTGGCAAATAACGCCGTGGCCAATGGCTGCAAAGCCAGCGCAATACGAAGCTTTTCAACCATATCGGCCTCTGAACCGAAATCCAGATTGACCTGCACAGTGGCAGTCAAATACATCATCTCGACGCCGCGTCCGCCTTGCTTGGGCATATAATCGGTCATCAACCGATAGCGGCCTTTCGGCATGCGCGGCGCGCTGTCAAAGTTCCAAAACGGCGTGTAGCCAATGCCGAAATAAGCCTGTCCCAGCTTTTCCGCCACCGCATGCACTTCTTTCATATGCGCGCCTATTTCAGCGCATGTCTGATGAATGTTTTCCAATGGCGCGCCAGATAATTCCAATTGTCCGGCCGGTTCCAATGTTACAGACCCGCCGCCTGCGGCCGCTGAACGGGCCAGACCGACTAGCGTGTCGCCTTCATATTTTCCGTCCCAGCCATAGGCCATCAGCCCTTCCAGCATCGCTTTAATGCCGTCCGGCCCGTCATAAGGCAGCGGCGTTAAATCAGCTTTGCGATAGCCGAATTTTTCATGTTCCGTGCCAATACGCCAAGCTTCGCGCGGTTTACATCCGGCGACCATCCAGTCTTTTAAATCTTGGGCGTTCTCGAGAACGGGCTGGGCCGCGTCAGACATAAATATTCTCCTGCACGCTCAAGGGCCTGATTGCGCCGCCAGCGTCATCTTGGGTTGAATGTAGGGTCGTTTGTGCGAAACGACAAGCCAGAGGAAAGAGGGGCGGAAACAGCGGAGGAAAGAGCGGAGGAAACAGCGGAGGAAAGAACAGAGGAAAACCAAGCCTTGTCAGCCGCTGACTGT
>CBFIHY010000088.1:0-6931 GCA_965662315.1 Alphaproteobacteria bacterium | reverse complement strand
CTGATGCGATGATTGCCAGCTTCGCCGATAAGCCTTTTACCGAAATAGCGATAGAGGTGCTGCATCCGTTTATGGGTGATGACGTGCCGCGCGACCGTTTGGCTGAAATGGTCAGCGAAGCCTATAGCGGCTTTTATCATGACGATGTTACCCCGATGACCGATATGGGCGACGGGCATTATTTCCTCGAATTATATCACGGCCCGACATTGGCGTTTAAAGATGTTGCCATGCAATTGCTGGCGCGATTAATGGATGATGCGCTGATAAGGCGGGGCGAGCGGGCGACGATTGTCGGTGCGACTTCAGGCGATACGGGCGGCGCGGCAATCGAAGCGTTTCGAGGCCGCGAAGCGGTTGACGTGTTCATTCTGTTTCCCGACGGTCGGGTATCCGATGTGCAACGCAAACAAATGACCACGCCGGATGAGCCGAATGTGCATACGCTGTCGGTCGAAGGCACGTTTGATGATTGCCAAGCCTTGGTGAAAGACATGTTTAATGATGTCGGCTTTCGCCAAGAAATGTCGCTGGCCGGGGTTAACTCGATTAACTGGGCGCGGGTGATGGCGCAAATCACCTATTATTTTGTTGCGGCGGCCAAATTGGGTGCGCCGGAAAAGCCGGTTGCTTTCTCAGTGCCGACCGGCAATTTCGGCGATATTTTTGCCGGTTATGTGGCGGCGCAAATGGGCTTGCCGGTGGCGCAATTAATGATTGCGACCAATGTAAATGATATTTTGGCCCGCACGTTAGAGAGCGGCATTTATGAAACCGATACGGTGATGGCGACATCCAGCCCGTCTATGGATATTCAAGTATCGAGTAATTTCGAGCGGCTATTATTTGAAGTAACCGGCCGTGATGCGACACGGGTGCGCGGGCTGATGGGCGCGTTAAAACAATCGGGCCGGTTTGAAATGAGCCCGCAGGAATTGCAATTGACCCGCGCCTTATTCGCTGCCGAGCGGATTGACGAAACACAGACGCTGGATGTTATGCGCGCCGTGAAAGAGACAAACGGCTTTCAAATTGACCCGCATAGCGCGGTCGGCATCGGCGCGGCGCAAAAAGCGATTTTGCCGGAAGGCGTGCCAATGGTAACGCTGGCCACAGCGCATCCGGCTAAGTTTCCCAAGGCGGTTATTGAAGCCTATGACGCGGCCCCCGATACGCCGCAACGGGTCATTGATTTGCTTGAAAAGCCGGAGCATTTTGAGCCGGTGGCGAATGATTTATCAGCCGTCGAAAAACTTATTCGCGAGCGGGCACGACTTGGCTAGGGCGCTTCATTTTATGCTGCTGGCAGTGGCTTTATTGGTCGCTCCCGGTTTATCGCTCGCGCCGACGCAAGCGTCAGACCCGCTGCGCTTGAAAGAAGAATTCCGACTATTGGATTTAACCCCTTATATGCGCACGACCGATGATGGCGGCAAAGTATTTGCCGTTCAAAATGGCGGTACGCGAATTTTATCACTGATTATTGAGCGTCCACCGCAAAATGATTTGGCCGTTGCGGTCGGCTTGGTGCCCAGCAATCATCCGCCGCTGCGCTTGTTTTCATCCGATGATCGTGAATTTGCGTCTCGCCCGGGGCATCCCGAACGGCTGCAGTTTGATGTGCCGCCCAATGCGGTGCAGAGCTTTTATTTACCCGCCGGATTGCTGGCCGGTGCGCATGGTGATTTATATTTATGGTCGCCGGCAGAATATTCAGCGCATGAAAACCGTCGCCAAACATTTCGCAGCAGCTTGATGTTGCTGCTCAGCGTGCTGACCGTGGCGGCGATTGCAACGACGATTATCCGCCGCTCGCGCCGCGCTGCTTATGCGGTGGTGATGGGCTTGGGTCTGACGGTTTTATTGGGCAGTCTGTGGATGCGCGATATTGTGCCGATGCAGTTTGAATATTTAATGGCCGAAAGAGTGAATGCCATTCGCTTTGCGCTGGCCATGGGCGTGTTTATGACTTTGCTGGGCCATGTGAACCTCATCATTCGTCAAATCCTCAATCGCAATTATTGGACGCGGGTGATTATTGTCAGCGATATGTTGCTGCTCGCCTCCGCCACCGCATGGGCGGCGCAGATTTACAATCCTGATTTCGCCGGTCTGTTATCGGTTGAGTTGGCTTATACGGGGCTGGCGGCAACTTGTGCCACTGTGTTGCTTGGCGCTATTTTTGTTCCCGATAGAAGCGGCAATAGTTAGGCACCTCACGCCTCGCCGCCGCTTTGGCTAAGCATCGCCAAATCAATACCCAGCTGTTCAATCAATCGAGCGTAAAGCGTCTCTGTATCGGTATCGAAAACATCGGCCACGGTGGCCGGTGATATCAACCATGCATTATCTTGAATTTCATTTTCCAACTGGCCGGGCCCCCATCCGGCATAGCCCAGCACCAAGCGCATATATTGGGGGCCGCGCGCTTTCGCCGCCTGCACCAAAATATCCAGCCCTTGCGTGACCGCAATCGGCAGCGCCTCTTCGTCGTCCTCAGCCGCTTCATCAAAAGCTTCTTCATTATACAGCACAAAGCCGCTTTCCGGCTGCACCGGCCCGCCGACAAAAACCGGCAAATTGCGCAAACCGGTTTGCGATACGCTTTCAGGTAAATTGCTGGCAATCTCGCCCAGCGTCAGCCCATCGGTCGGGCGATTGACAATAAATCCCATCGCCCCTTCCGCATCATGGCCCAGAATATAGATGACACAGCGTTCAAAACGCTCATCGCCCATTGCCGGCATGGCCAGCAAAAACCGGCCGCGCAAATTTATGTCAGCCTCTGCCTTCATGCCAAAACTCTAGGCGGCACGGCGCGGTGAAACAATGATGATTTTTGTTTATCGGTCTCGTTTTGCGCACATGAAGCGTGTATATTGTTTGCATGAAATTGCGTTCCCGCCCTTATTTATCGGCATTTTTGCCTGTGCTGCTTTTGCTGCCCTTCTTATGCGCGCCGGCAATGGCTTTGGTCGATGGTCCGTGGATCGACCGCGAACCGGCGCGCTATCGGCTGATTGCGGCACAAATTGATGGGGTGCCTTATGCTGCGCTGCAAATGCAATTAAAGCCCGGCTGGCATACATATTGGCGCTATCCGGGTGCCAGTGGCTTTGCACCGGAATTTGACTTTGCCGAAAGCCGCCGCGTCACCGCGCGCGAGCCGATTTTCCCCGCCCCTTATTTTTTTGATGACGGGGTCGGCGGCTATAATGGCTATACCGGTGAGGCAGGATTTGTGTTTCCGCTGATTATGCAAAAAACCGCCGAACTGAATATGCGCGGCATGGTCGGCGTGTGCCGCGAGGTTTGTGTGCCGATGGAAGTGGCGCAAAAACTGGTGTTTAATCGCGACGGCTTAGAGGCCTCGCCGCATAAATCGGCGATTAAGGCTTTACTGGACGCGGCCCCGCAACAACCGTCGGCTGATCTCATCATTCGCTCGGCCAGTTTTGATGGCGTATCGGTGCAGCTTGTTGTTAATGGCCGCGCGCTGGACGAGGTTTCGGTAATCGCCATTCCCGGCCCGCATGATGTGTTCGGTCTGCCGCGCATTGTCGGTCGTCATGTGGATGGATATTTATTGGAGATGCCGGCTTGGTCTAAGCTTGACCATCCGTTGATTGGCCGTAAATTAAGTTTCATCGTGCGCTCGGGCGCACGCGCCATTGAGCAAGATATCAGGGTGCGTGACCACAGCCTGCTGCCACAAACACCGAACAGCTTGCCGAAAGAGGAGCAAAAAAATGACAATTAAACCCGGTGATAAATTACCTGACGTTCAGCTTATGCATCTTGCCGATGCCGGTCCGAGCCCGATCAGCACGGAAGAATTATTCGGCGGCAAAACCGTCGCTTTATTTGCCGTGCCGGGCGCTTTTACCCCCACTTGTTCCAACCAGCATTTGCCGGGCTTTATCGAGAAATCGGAAGAGTTGCGCGCCGCCGGTGTCGATACGATTGTTTGCTTGTCGGTAAATGACGCCTTTGTGATGGGCGCATGGGGCCAGCAGCAAGGGGCCAATGGCAAAGTAATGATGGTGGCTGACGGCAATGGCGAATTGACTGAGAAAATGGGCCTGTCTATGGACGGTTCCGGCTTTGGCATGGGCAAACGCTCCGTGCGTTATTCAATGATTATTCGCGACGGTGCGGTTGAAACTTTGAATATTGAGCAAAACCCGGGCACGGCAGTTGATAGCGGCGCGGAAAATCTGCTCAGTCAGCTTGGCTAATTTCTATAAATAGGCAGCCATGACCTATTTTCGGGCAGGCCCCCTATAAATAGGGAGCCATGACCTATTCTTGGGCAGGCCCCCTATAAATAGGGAGCCATGACCTATTCTTGGGCAGGCCCCCTATAAATAGGGAGCCATGCCTTGGCGCGCCAATTCATCGGCGCGTTCATTTCCGGCGTGGCCGGCATGTCCTTTAACCCATTGCCAATCAATTTTATGGCGGGCGCATTGGCTATCCAGCGTCTGCCATAAATCGACATTTTTAACCGGCTTTTTGGCGGCGGTTTTCCACCCGCGCGCTTTCCAGTTTTTAATCCAGCTGGTCATCCCGTCTTTTACATATGTGCTGTCCGTGGTCAGACGCACCGTGCTGCCGTCGGGCAGGCTTTTCAGCGCTTCAATAGCGGCCAGCAATTCCATCCGATTATTGGTCGTAGCGGTCTCGCCGCCGGTCAATTCGCGCTCGCCATCAGGGCTGATAATCAATGCGCCCCAACCGCCCGGGCCGGGATTGCCTGAACAGGCACCATCGGTAAAAATCTCATACATATTAACGCTCCAATCCATAATCGGCAGCACCGGTCACACGCCGGTGAAACCGCAAACGGCGCAGATAATCAATCGGGTTTTTCGGTGTCACCAAAGCCTCTGCCGGACGGTTGAGCCAATCATAAAGCCGCGTCGTTAAAAACCGCATCGCCGCGCCTGAGGCCAATATCGGCAGCGCGTCAATTTCAGCTTCTGACATGGGCCGCACCGCTTGATATCCGGCCAGAAGCGCGCGCGCCTTGGTAATGTTAAAATTAATATCCGCCTCAAAGCACCACGCATTGAGCATAATTGCCAAATCATAGGCGAGGATATCATGGCAGGCGAAATAGAAATCAATCAGCCCGCTGACTTCGCCGTTTTCAAAAAACACATTATCGGGAAACAAGTCGGCATGAATGACCCCTTGCGGCAAATCACGCGGCCAAGCCGCTTCAATGCGCGCCAATTCACTGTGCATAAATGCAGCCAGTCCGGGCGCCGCCTCATCAGCCCGTGCCGCGCTGGCATCATAAAGGGCACGCCAATTTGCCAAGCCTTGCGAATTGGCACGCTTCAGGGCAAATCCGTCACCGGCCAAGTGCAATTGTGCCAAAGCTGCGCCGACAGCGCGGCATTGTTCGGGTTTCGGCGTAATGGTTGAGCGACCGCTCAGAAAACTGACCAAAGCGGCGGGACGTCCGGCCAACGGGCCGAACAGGCTTTCATCTTGGCGCACCAGCGGGGTCGGGCAGTTTATGCCTGCCGCTGCCAAATGTTGCATCAAGCCTAAGAAATACGGCAAATCATTCGGGTCAACGCCGGTCTGCGTGTCCTCATACAGGGTTAATATCAGCTTGCGGTCGGGCGTCTCCAGCAAATAATTGGAGTTTTGAACACCGGCTGCAATGCCTTTAAAGGCGCTGACTTCTATGCCGCCATAAGCCGCCATAAACGCCGCCAATTGGCTGTCATTGATTTTGGTGAAAACCGCCATTTACGCGCTCCGCAAGTCGCGCGGCAGCTTAAAGCTGACATTTTCATCCAGCCCGTCCAGCTCATTGACCGATAAAGTAAAGCGCGCACCAAAAGCATCAATTACTTCCAGCGTAATCTCTTCCGGCGCTGAGGCACCGGCGGTCAGGCCGATATGTTGTCCGGCGCTGATGCTCGGCCAATCAATATCATCAGCCCCGCCGATTAAATCGGCACGCGGGCAACCGGCTTGCCGTGCCACTTCTACCAGCCTTTGCGAATTGGAAGAATTGGGCGCGCCGATAACCAATACGCGGTCAACCTGTGCCGCCAAGTCTTGCACCGCTTGCTGTCGATTGGTGGTGGCGTAGCAAATATCATCCTTATGCGGCTCGGCAATATCGGGAAAGCGCTGTTTTAAAGCGGCGACAATATCGGCGGTATCGCTGACCGATAATGTGGTTTGTGTCGCATAAGCCAAAGGGCCGTCGGGCGGGGCAATGCTTTGCGCATCCTCAACCGTTTCAATCAGGCTGATGGCACCATCCGGCACTTGCCCCATTGTGCCGATAACTTCCGGATGGCCGGCATGGCCGATAAGCAAAATATGGCGGTTGTTTTCAAAATGCCGCTCGGTCTCAATATGCACTTTTGAGACCAAGGGGCAGGTCGCATCCAGCCAATTCAGCCCACGCGCATTGGCCGCTTGAGGTACGGATTTCGCCACCCCATGGGCTGAGAATATCACCGGTCGGTCATCCGGCACGGCATCCAATTCATTGACAAACACCGCGCCCAAATCGCGCAAGCGATTGACCACGCGTTTATTATGAACAATCTCGTGACGCACATAGACCGGCGCGCCAAATTTTTCCAATGCCCGTTCGACAATCAAAACGGCACGGTCCACACCGGCGCAAAAGCCGCGCGGTTTGGCGAGTGTTAATTTGATGGCCGGTTTCTCGGTCACGCCGGTTTCCTTTACAGTCTCATGTGAATGTTTTATTGAATGTGCCGCGCGCCGCGTCAAGCGGTTTGCCGCCAATGAGAGGGCTAACGCCATTATGACACGCAATTTGAAACAGTTTATCGGCGTTTTGACGTTTGTTGCCATGGCCGCCATGCTGGCCGGATGCGCCAGCTTTAGGGGCGGCGAAATGGATGCAAAGCTGTGCCCGCCGGTCGAT
>CBFIHY010000087.1:0-6975 GCA_965662315.1 Alphaproteobacteria bacterium | reverse complement strand
ACAGCGCGGTCATACATATTTTCGGCTTCTGCAAAACGCTCATTGGCGCGATATAAATCGCCCAATGAAATGAGAATATCGCGGTCTTTCGGCGCGCGGTTTAATTGCTTATTCAAAACCGCAATGGCCGCCTCGCCGGCATCGGCCTCAAACAAAGATTGAGCCCGTTGAATTTGTGCATCGTGATACAGCAACGCATCTTCCGGCAAGCGCGCAAATTGCTCAGCCGCCTCTTGTAAGCGACCGCGTTCAGCCAGCATCAGACCCAGCGAAAAGCCGATAAGCTCATTTTCATTATCCAGATAATCGGCCAAACGATAATAACCAAGCGCCAAATCAAACCGCTCTTCGCCCTCCATCGCCTCGCCAATGGCGGCAAAGGCCATCGCCAAACCGGCATTCGGATCGTCTTCCAAAACCGGCACATCATCGCGTTTCAGTCGCGCTTGCGCTTCGCTGACATGCGGGTGCTCAATATGACCGGCCTGATAAAACGCATAAAGTTTGCCGGCCTTTTCGTTTTCGCCCTGCCGCTCAAGAAACTGGCCATAAGCCAAGATAAAATATAAATAACGCGCGGCACCGGCTTTCACCGCATCCAAATAATGCCCACGCGCCGCCTCAATATTGCCGTTTAACTCCAACACATGGGCGGCTTGCACCAAGGGCACGGCAGCAAAGGCGCTGGCCCGCGACATGCGCTTAACAGCCGATGCGCCCAGCGCCTCATCATTGGTGGCGCGGGCAATCCACAATTCCATATTCGGCCCAAGCAGGCTGGCCAAGGGGCCGTTGGACATTTCTTTGATATGTTCCAATGCCAAATCAAATTGCGCTTGGGTGAAGGCATGCGTCGCCAATAATATATGCGCTTGCTGGCTGTTGGGGCGCGCCGAGATGAGGCGACGCGCCAATTGCAGCGCCGCTTGCGTATCACCGGCCAGCAAATTTGATTGCATGGCCGAGGTCAGCAATTCCTTATTATTGGGCCGCGCCGCCAGGGCCATCTCCCAATAGTCACCGGCTGCGGCCGCATCGTTCAGCCGGGTTGCTTGACGCGCCGCCAAAAACGCACCGGCAGAGCCTTGGTCAACAATGAACTCTTCGACTTTTTGCGAAATGAATACGGCAGCCGAAGCGACCAGCAAACTAATGGCCGCCAAACCGATGAGCAGATAGTGCCGCCATGTCACGTGGTTCACCTCATTTGGGTTCCAAAATACGGGCTCCGAAATTTACATATTCGGATAATTCGGCCCGCCGGCTCCTTCCGGAACCACCCAGTTAATATTCTGGCTCGGACATTTAATATCACAGGTCTTACAATGCACGCAGTTTTGCGCATTGATTTGCAAGCGCGGATTGCTGCCATCTTCTTCAGCGACAATCTCATATACGCCGGCCGGACAATAACGCTGTGCCGGTTCGTCATAATCTCGCAAATTAACCTCAACCGGAACAGACGGGTCTTTCAATGTCAAATGCGCCGGTTGGTCTTCTTCGTGATTGGTGGCCGATAAGAATACTGACGACAATTTGTCAAAAGCCACTTCGCCATCCGGTTTCGGATAATCAATAGGCTTGCATTCCGAGGCTTTTTTCAACGCCGCAAAATCCGGCTTGCCATGGCTCAAAGTGAATGGCAGGCCAATGCCCAAAGTGCGCATCCACATTTCTGCGCCACCCAAAATCGTGCCGATGAAATTGCCGAATTTCGACAAAAGCGGCTTCACATTGCGCACCATTTTCAATTCTTTGGCGACGCGTGAGCCATTATAGGCGTCTTGATAAGCGCTCAATTCATCATGGCTGCGTCCGCCGGTAACCGCTTCAAAAGCTGCTTCCGCCGCCATAATGCCGGTTTCCATTGCGTTGTGACTGCCTTTAATGCGCGGCACATTTACAAAACCGGCAGAGCAACCGATGAGCGCGCCGCCCGGAAAGGCCAGCTTCGGCACGGATTGGTAACCGCCTTCGGTAATCGCCCGCGCGCCATAAGACACACGCTTACCGCCTTGCAAAACCGGCTTAATGGCCGGATGCATTTTAAACCGTTGGAACTCGTCAAATGGTGACAAATGCGGGTTTTGATAATTCAAATGGGTAACGAAACCGATAGAGACGAAATTATCACCAAAGTGATACATCCACGAACCGCCACCGGTTTGATTGTCCAACGGCCAGCCCAAAGTGTGCTGCACAAAGCCCGGCTTATGCTGCGACGGGTCGACCTGCCACAGCTCTTTAATGCCAATACCGAACTTTTGATAATCGCTGTCTTTATCCAGCTCGTAATTGGCAATCGCCGCTTTCGACAAAGAGCCACGCACGCCTTCACCAAGCAGCGTATATTTGGCCAGCAATTCCATACCCGGCATCCAGCCGTCTTTTTTCTCGCCTTCTTTAGAGACGCCCATATCGCCGGTAGCGACACCGCGCACCGCGCCGTTTTCATCAAACAGCAATTCAGCCGCCGCAAAGCCCGGATAAATTTCCACGCCCATATTCTCAGCCTGTTCGGCCAACCAGCGCGCCACATTGCCAAGGCTGGCAATATAATTGCCGTGATTTTTCATCAGCGGCGGCAGCATGAAATTGGGCAGCGGAAACGAACCGGCCGGCCCCAAAACCAAGAACCGATCATCGGTCACTTCGGTTTCCAGCGGCGCACCCATTTCTTTCCAATCGGGAAACAAACGCTCAATGCCGACCGGGTCAATCACCGCACCGGACAAAATATGCGCACCGATTTCAGAGCCTTTTTCCAGCACACAGACGGAGACCTCTTCGCCCTTTTCAGCCGCCATTTGCTTCAACCGAATGGCAGCAGACAAACCGGCGGGACCACCACCGACAATCACCACATCATATTCCATGCCTTCGCGCTCTTCCGGCGCCAAAGCCCAACCTTGACGGGCATTTACCTGATTTACCGGCAATTCACTCATTTTGTGCTCCCTTAGCGGCAACGCCTGGCGCGCCGATGCGTTTCATTCACGCGTAATCTAATGGTTTCGCGCGATTTTCGCAAATATCGACTATGCGACCCAATGTCATGTTAGAGTGCTTGCAAGAGAGATTCGTCCGCGTCATTGTGCAAAAAACCGCGGTCGGGATTGGGAAAATGAATAACACGCTGTCACAAGCTGAAATTATTGATTATCTGCGCCAGCACATTGAAGCGGGCTGCACCGACATGCTTGCCGATGCACCGGTTGACCATTATGCGGCCGTCGAGACCGCACCGCCGCAAAATATAGCATCCACGCCAACCGAAACCGAGACAGCAAATCCTGCAGCACCTCCAACGTCCGCCCCACAAAACCTCCAAAAAGCCGTGGCTGCGCCAACCACAGAACCGGTAACAGCCGCTTTTTCTTCGGCTGAGGCGATTAGCGATGCGGCAGAATTGGCCAAAAACGCAAATTCGCTGGAACAGTTGCAAACGGCAATGGCCGGTTTTGATGGCTGTCAGTTGAAAACAACGGCCAAAAATCTGGTCTTCTGCGACGGCGTTGCCGGGGCAAAAATCATGCTTATCGGCGAAGCGCCGGGGCAAGATGAAGACCGACAAGGCAAGCCATTTGTCGGTCGTTCCGGCCAATTATTGGATTTAATGCTGGCGTCAATCGGCATTAGTCGGGCTGATAATTTATATATTTCCAATGTCGTGCCATGGCGACCACCGGGCAATCGCACCCCATCTTCTGAAGAGATTGCTTTGTGTAAGCCGTTCATCGCCCGCCATATTGAATTGGCCAAGCCGGATATTTTGCTGCTGGTCGGCAATATTTCAAATAAGACGCTGCTGCAAACCGAAACCGGCATCACCAAATTGCGCGGCCAATGGCAAAACTATCAGGCTGATGGGTTGGATATTCCGGCGCTGCCGCTTTTGCATCCGGCCTATGTGCTGCGTCGCCCCGAGACCAAAGTCGATTTTTGGGCCGATTTGTGCCGCTTGAAAGAAAAGCTGGCCGAATGATACGAACCGATAAAATCTCTGCGGCCTGTCTCGCGGCCGCCCTTATTGCTGGTGCCATGTCATTGGCCCCCGCCATGGCGGCCAAAGCCGTTACCGCGCCGCCGCCGCGCCCCGATTATGTCGCGCCGGCCAAGCTGCCCGACAGCCAGCTTTATCGAAATATTTTTGCGCTGCAAGAAAATGCCAAATGGCGACGTGCCGACAAGCTGATTAAGCAGCTGGAAGATACGACATTAAT
Source organism: Alphaproteobacteria bacterium (assembly GCA_965662315.1). Lineage (GTDB taxonomy): Bacteria > Pseudomonadota > Alphaproteobacteria > RS24 > RS24 > UBA8337. Next base: position 2,752 of record CBFIHY010000087.1, on the reverse strand, counting down.
GGGGCATGTGCTTTTTCAACGCTATATGCACCCGACCGGCTATCGCGCGCGCTGGACGGAATTGCGTGATTGGTTGAAAAATTATGCCGATCAACCGGGCGCATGGCGGGTTTATAAGCTGGCGCAAAAACGCAAACCGCGCGGTGTTTCCATGCCCAAACGGCCACCATCGCGGGTTTATTTCAGTGAAAAATTATCAGCCGGCCCGCGTCTTTTCAAAACCCGCTCGGCGCGGCGGATTAAAAATCGCGTGTCTTATTTGGTGCGCCGCGAACGCCCGACACAGGCGCTGAAATATATTGGCGAGAAAAACCAAGCGCGGCGGTTGAAGAAAGCCGAGAAAGATTTTCTGACCTCGCTCATTGCGCGCTCTTATTATATTGAGGGCAAAGTACCAAAAGCCTTGGAATTGGCCCGCAAGGCCGCGGCGTCGCGCCAATATGTGCAATTGGCCGATTGGCATGCCGGTCTCGCCGCTTTCCGCCTTGGGCAGATTGAATTGGCGGTCACGCATTTTGAGTTTCTGGCCGAAAATCGCACCGCCAGCGCCCCCTTACGCGCGCAAGCCTCTTATTGGGCGGCACGCAGCTTGCGCCGCCTCGGCAAGCTGCCCGAAGCCGAAGAACATTTCCGAGCGGCGGCGGCCACCGGACCGAATTTCTATGCGCTTTTGGCAATGCAGCATATGCGCGGAGGGCTGATTGTCGATTGGCGACGCGCCAGTGCAGAAAATGCCGGTCTGTTTATTGCCCATCCGGCCATTCGCCGTGCTGAGGCTTTGCGCGATGCAGCGCAAGATGAATTGGCCGAACTTGAATTGCTGTATTTGCAAGAACGCCTCAGCGAAGTGGAGGCGCGCGCGCTTTTGGCCTATGCCCGCGACAATGATTATCCGGCTGTTCAATTGGCGCTGGCCTCGCGGCTTGGTGGCGCCATGGCCAATGGCCTGCCCTTGCCGCTTTATGAAAGCAGCTATCCGGTGGTTGATATTGCGCAAGGGGATATTGACCGCGCTTTACTGTTGGCGCTTATTCGGCAAGAAAGCCGCTTTAAGGCGAAAGCGAAATCGCATGCAGGCGCGCGCGGGCTGATGCAAGTGATGCCCGGCACGGCGGCATTTGTTACCGGCGACCGGTCGCTCTATCGACGCAAAAATCGTGACCAGCTTTTAAACGCCGAACTGAATTTGGAAATCGGCCAAAAATATCTCTCCATGTTAATGGGTGAAGATTATTTCAGCGGCTCCATCGTTCACGTGCTGGCCGCATATAATGGCGGGCCGGGCAATGTGCGTCGGTGGCGACGTGAACTGAAAGATGTGCAAGACCCGCTTTTATTTATCGAAAGCCTGCCGGCCCCCGAGACACGCGGCTATGTGCAAAAAGTCATGGCCAATTTATGGATTTATCGCAATCGGCTTTATCAAGATGCACAAAGCCAGCGTATTTTGGCCGCCGAAAGCTGGCCGGTATACAAAAAGCAAGACCGGCGGTTGGATTTCCTGCCGGTCTCAACAAAGTAATTCTGATTGAATTGGCTTAGTTTAAACGCTCAGCCAGCTCGGCAATATTGTCATCAACCAGCTTTTGCGCCGCATCATCGCTTAGCCCTGTTGCGACCAAATGCGAGGCCGCATCAACTGCCAAAGCCGTAATCGCAGCGCGCACTTCTTTTTCAAGATTTTCCTGCGCACGGGCAATTTTTTCTTCAGCCTGCTTGGCACGACGCTCCATTGACGCCTGCATCGCTTCACGCGCTTCAGCCGCTGTTCGCTCAGCCGTATCCTTGGCTTGCGCAACAATTTCTTCGGCTTGTTTTTCAGCCTGCTTGCGCTGCACTTCATAATCGGCCAGCACTTTTTCAGCCTCCGCACGAAGCGCTTTGGCTTGTGCCAACTCATCGGCAATCTCATTGGATTTTTCATCCAGAGACTGCATCAGCTTGCTTGGCAATTTCAAATATAGAAAGGCACCAATGACCGTAAAAAAAGCGGCCGCTACGAAAAAGCTTTCATCAAACATCGCGCTTACTCCGCAGCTACCGTTTCAACGGCCTTGGCAACCGCCGCATCATCTGCTTTGGCGGTGCCAATGGCATCCATCACATCACCGACAATCTCGGCGGCGGCGGTTTTCAAACCGCTCATCGCTCCATCGCGCGCCTTGGCCATGGTGGCGTCGGCAGCTTGCGCTTGCTCGGCCAGCTTGGCATCAAGCTCCGCTTTTTGTCGGTCGGTTTCAGCCTGCACTTCAGCGCGCATATCTTGCGCCAAAGTCAGCGCCCGCGAACGGGCATCGGCCAAAGCCTCTTCGTAAGCCGCCAGTGCCGTTTCTGCTTTCTCACGCAGTTTTTCGGCTTCAGCAAGGTCATCATCCAATTGCGATGCACGGGCTTCCAATGTGCCCGAAATGCGCGGCAGAACGATAACCGCCATCACCAAATAAAGTGTGACGAAACAAATACCCAACCAAAATAGCTGGGTGCCGAAAGTGCTTGGATCAAGCTGCGGCATTGGCGGCCTCCTAAATGCTTATAAATCGTCTAAAGCGTGAAACGCTGATTAGACAACAAACAGCAGGATCAGGGCGATAATCAGACCGAACAGACCGGTCGCTTCCGCCAGGGCAAAGCCCAAAAGCAAGTTCGGGAACTGGCTTTGAGCGGCTGACGGATTGCGCAGCGCACCTGCCAAGAAGTTACCGAAAATCGTACCGATTGCCATACCGGCACCGGCCAGAGCGATACATGCGAT
>CBFIHY010000086.1:0-6980 GCA_965662315.1 Alphaproteobacteria bacterium | reverse complement strand
GTTTTAGTGCGCCTTCCCCCAGCGACCGCCGACAGGCGGAAGTCGGAGGTAAAAGCACTTAACAGCTAGCCTTTTGCTGCGATGCGCTCTTCCATTTCGCCATCTTCAAGCTTTTTCACCATAATCGCATTGCCGACGCTGGCTTCCAGCCGGTGTCTGGCAATCTCTTGATATTCGGCCGATGTCATCCAAGCCATGGCTTTATCGGCCGATGGAAACTCGATTAAAACCGAACGGGTGAAATCAAACTCGCCTTGCAAAACCGTTGGTTCTTCATCGACGCTGAGCATCGTGCCGCCATAAGGTTCAAAAACCTCCAAAAAGTTTTCTTCATAGCGGTCATATCCGGCGCGGTCGTGAATTTTAAAGCGCGCAATAATATAAACGGTCATATTCGGTCTCCTGTTTCCGAAAGCATAGTCGACAGCAGTAAACTGTCTAACTGAAAATTAATTTCTTGCCGTTATCTTGCTGACTTTAGAGTCTGGCAATCAGTTCTGTCTCCTGCTATAGAGCGCGTCAGAGGTTCATGCGGGCGTGGCGGAATTGGTAGACGCGCCAGATTTAGGTTCTGGTACTGAGAGGTGTGGGGGTTCAAGTCCCTCCGCCCGCACCATACAAAGCCCGCTTTTTAGCGGGGATAAGAGGAAGAAAATGAATATTAAGGAAGTGAGCGCCGAAGGACTGGCGCGCGAAGTGCAAATCACCATCGCAGCAGCCGATTTGGCCGGTAAGCTCGAGACCAAAATCGACAGCATTAAAGATCAAGTGCAGTTGAAGGGTTTCCGCCCCGGTAAAGTTCCGATTGCTCACATCCGTAAAACCTACGGCGAACAGCTAATGGGCGAGATTATTCAGGAAACCGTCAATGAATCGAGCCAGAAAATGCTGACCGACCGCGATGAGCGTCCGGCGATGCAGCCTGAGATTAAGCTGGTTGGTGAAGCTGAAGAGATTGTCTCCGGCAAAGCCGATTTGGTTTATGACGTGACCTATGAAGTCATTCCGCCGATTGAACTGGCTGATTTTTCAAAACTGAAATTGGAAAAGCCGGTTGTTGAGGTTGACGATGCGCGGGTTGATGAAGCGCTTGAGCGTCTCGCCTCCAGCCGTAAAGAGTTTGTGGCGCGCGGCAAAACTGCGAAAGCCCAAGATGGCGACCGCGTGAAAATTGACTTTATCGGTCGCATTGACGGCGAAGCTTTTGAAGGCGGCGCCGGTGAAGGTTTCGACCTTGAGCTTGGTTCAGGACAGTTTATTCCGGGCTTTGAAGAGCAATTGGTCGGCTGCAAAGCAGGCGATAAAAAAGACGTTGAAGTCAGCTTCCCTGAGGAATATGGCGCAGCGGAATTGGCCGGTAAGGCAGCGGTTTTTGAATGCACTGTGCATGAAGTCAGCGAACCGAAAGACGCCGAAATTACCGAAGAATTTGCAACATCTTTGGGCATGGAAAGCCTTGAGAAGTTGAAAGACGCCATGCGCGAGCAAATCGCTCAAGATTATGACCAAATGTCTCGCGGTCATATGAAGAAAGAATTGCTCGACCAGCTTTCAGACGGTCATAATTTTGAATTGCCGCCGAGCATGGTTGAGATGGAATTCAATCAGATTTGGCATCAATTTGAGCATGAGCTTGAAAACAACCAGCAAAAGCTGGAAGACCTTGATGAGAGCGAAGAAGATTTGCGCGCTGAATATCGCGGCATTGCCGAGCGTCGTGTGCGCACCGGCTTGGTGCTGGCAGAAGTCGGCAATAATAATGAAATTCAGGTGACGCAAGAAGAATTGAACCAGGGTTTGATGCAGCGTGTGCAGCAATTCCCCGGCCAAGAGCAGCAAGTGTTCGAATATTTCCAGCAAAATCCGGAAGCCATGGCCCAAATCCGTGCGCCGATTTTTGAAGAAAAAGTCGTCGACTTTATTTGTGAGCTGGCCAGTGTGAAAGATAAATCTGTCTCGCTGGAAGAGCTGATGATGGAGCCGGGCGCGGACGAAGCTGAGAAGCCGAAAGCCAAGAAAGCTGCGGCCAAAAAGGCACCGGCGAAGAAGGCAGCGGCTAAAAAACCGGCAGCCAAGAAAGCACCGGCCAAAAAGGCAGCAGCTAAAAAACCGGCAGCCAAAAAGGCTCCGGCCAAAAAAGCTGCAGCCAAAAAGGACGCTGATAAAAAGTAAACGCTGGGGCGCGGCATTTTTGCGTCCTTTAGCTCTTGGCCTTTGTGGCAAAACACCCCACATTAAGCTGAGTTAAGAGGAGATAAAAATGCACGATCCGGTCGATACATATATGAACACGCTTGTGCCCATGGTGGTGGAGCAATCCAGCCGCGGCGAGCGTGCCTTCGACATTTATTCACGTTTGTTGAAAGAGCGGGTGATTTTCGTCACCGGCGGCGTTGAAGATTATATGGCCAGCCTGATTACGGCGCAGCTTTTGTTTCTTGAAGCGGAAAACCCGAAAAAAGAAATCTCCATGTATATTAATTCGCCGGGCGGGGTGGTGACATCCGGCATGGCGATTTACGACACCATGCAATATATCCGCGCACCGGTGGCCACATTGTGCATCGGGCAAGCCGCTTCTATGGGCTCATTGCTTTTGGCAGCCGGTGAAAGCGGTATGCGTTTCGCTCTGCCGAATGCCCGCATCATGGTGCATCAGCCTTCCGGCGGTTTCCAAGGGCAGGCCTCGGATATTGAGCGTCATGCGCAAGAAATTTTGGATATGCGCGCGCGGCTGAATAAAATTTACGTCGAGCATACAGGCCAGACATTGCGCAAGATTGAAGATGCGTTGGAGCGCGATACATTTATGACTGCCGAGCAGGCACAAGAATTCGGCATTGTTGACGAAGTTACTGTCCGCCGCACCGATGACGGTGAAGAAGCAAAATCAGAATAGTTTCGCGCGGCACTTGCACCTTTTCGGCTGCTTGTGGTGAAGTAAGACTTCGAATCGGTTTTGGGGACACCCCCAATGAAAGGATAAGAACATGAGTAAAGTTGGCAGCGGAAGCGATAGCAGCGGTAGCGGCGATAGCAAAAGCACCCTCTATTGCTCGTTTTGCGGCAAAAGCCAGCACGAGGTTCGCAAGCTGATTGCCGGACCGACCGTATTCATCTGCGATGAATGTGTTGAATTGTGCATGGATATTATCCGTGAAGAAAGCAAGGCATCATTGGTTAAATCTGATGATGGCGTGCCGACACCGGGCGAAATTCTGGAAGTGCTGGATGATTATGTTATCGGCCAGCCGCATGCCAAGCGGGTTTTGTCGGTAGCCGTTCACAATCACTATAAGCGGCTTAACCATGCGCAGAAAAATGCCGATGTGGAATTGGCCAAATCAAATATTTTGCTGGTCGGCCCGACCGGTTGCGGCAAGACGCTGCTGGCGCAAACGCTGGCTCGTATTTTGGATGTGCCGTTTACTATGGCCGATGCCACAACTTTGACGGAAGCCGGTTATGTCGGTGAAGACGTCGAAAATATCATTCTGAAACTGCTGCAAGCGGCCGATTATAATGTCGAGCGCGCGCAACGCGGCATTGTTTACATTGATGAGGTCGATAAAATCAGCCGTAAGGCCGATAACCCGTCCATCACCCGTGACGTATCGGGCGAGGGGGTGCAACAGGCCTTGTTGAAAATCATGGAAGGCACGGTTGCCTCCGTGCCGCCGCAAGGCGGGCGCAAGCATCCGCAGCAAGAATTCCTGCAAGTGGATACGACCAATATTCTGTTTATTTGCGGTGGTGCCTTTGCCGGTCTGGAGCGGGTGATTTCGCGCCGCGGTAATGAGACCTCGATCGGCTTTAATGCCCGCGTGGATATGCCGGAAGAGCGCAATACCGGTGAGTTGCTGAAAGAGCTGGAACCGGAAGATTTGCTGAAATTCGGTTTGATTCCGGAATTTGTCGGTCGTTTGCCGGTTTTGGCAACTTTGGAAGACCTTGACGAAAACGCGCTGGTAACGATTTTGAGCCAGCCGAAAAACGCCTTGGTGAAGCAATATCAGCGCCTGTTTGATATGGAAGACAGCACGCTGACCTTCCAAGAAGACGCATTACTGGCGGTCGCGCGTAAAGCGATTGAGCGCAAAACCGGCGCCCGCGGTTTGCGGTCGGTGATTGAAGGCATTTTGCTGGATACCATGTTCGAATTGCCGGCCATGGAAGGCGTTGAAGAAGTGGTTATCAGCAAAGAAGTCGTCGAAGGCACGGCCAAGCCGCTTTACATCTACGCCAAAAAAGAAGATGAAGCGGCCAGCGCGCCAAGCGCATCTTAAGTATTTCCTGCGTATCTGAATTAAATGGCGGCCCCTAGCGGGCCGCTATTTTGTCGCGGCATGTTTTATGCGTCTGCCATTGAAAACAATGTGGACGAACACCACATTGTTATTGAAGAGCGATTTGGAATCGCGGGTTACTTATTATGTTGTAAGACCCGCCCCCAATCGAAGGAGAGTAGGAAAGATGAGCGATAATAACGAACAGCAGACCGAAATCCCCGTTGTTTTACCGGTATTGCCGCTGCGCAATATTGTTGTATTTCCGGGCATGATTGTGCCGCTATTTGTCGGCCGTGAAAAATCTATCCGCGCCCTTGAAGATGTGATGGCGGAAGAGAAAGAAATGCTTTTGGTGAGCCAAAAAGATGGCGACCAAGACGACCCGCAGCCGGGCGATATGCATGATATCGGCACGATTGGTACAGTGCTTCAAATGCTTAAATTGCCTGACGGCACTGTGAAAGTGCTGGTTGAAGGCCGCGCCCGTGCGCAAATGCTGGACTATCTTGATAATGAGGCATTCTTCGAGGCCAGCGCGCTTACCCTCGCTGAACAATATGAAGATGGTGAAGAAATTCGTGCGCTGATGCGCTCTGCCGTCAGCCAATTTGACGGATATGTGAAGCTGAACCGCAAAATTCCGCCCGAAGTGCAATCAAATGTCAGTCAAATTGATGAGCCGGTAAAGCTGGCCGACACAATTGCCGGTCATTTGAATATCAGCCTTGATGAAAAGCAGTCATTGCTGGAAATCATTGAGGTCGGCAAACGCCTTGAGGCCATTTTGGGCCATATGGAAGGCGAAGTCGGTGTGCTGCAGGTTGAGAAGAAAATCCGTGGCCGTGTGAAGCGGCAAATGGAGAAAACCCAGCGCGAGTATTATCTGAATGAGCAAATGAAAGCCATTCAGAAGGAATTGGGTGAGGGCGAAGACGGCAGCAATGAGCTGGCTGAGCTGGAAGAGCAAATCGCCAATACCAAATTATCCAAAGAGGCACGCGAAAAAGCGGATGCGGAGATGAAAAAGCTCAAATCCATGAGCCCGATGTCTGCCGAGGCGACAGTTGTTCGCAACTATCTCGATTGGCTTCTGGCCGTGCCATGGGGCAAGAAAAGCCGTATCAAAAAAGATCTGTCGCATGCTGAAAAAGTGCTCAATGCCGACCATTACGGCCTTGAGAAGGTAAAAGAGCGGATACTTGAATATCTCGCAGTGCAGCAGCGTTCCAAGAAGCTGAAAGGGCCGATTTTGTGCCTGGTTGGCCCTCCGGGGGTCGGTAAGACCTCGCTCGGCAAGTCGATTGCCCAAGCGACAGGTCGCGAGTTCGTCCGCATGTCGCTGGGTGGCGTGCGCGATGAAAGCGAAATCCGCGGTCACCGCCGCACCTATATCGGCTCAATGCCGGGTAAAGTCATTCAGTCGATGAAAAAGATGAAGGCGACCAATCCGCTTATGCTGCTTGATGAGATTGATAAGCTGGGTGCCGATTATCGTGGCGACCCGTCTTCTGCCTTGCTGGAAGTGTTGGACCCTGAGCAAAACAGCACATTTGCCGATCATTACATGGAAGTCGATTATGACTTGTCCAATGTCATGTTCGTGACCACCGCCAATTCGTTGAACATTCCGGGGCCATTGCTGGACCGGATGGAAGTCATTCGCATTGCCGGTTACACGGAAGATGAGAAGGTGGAGATTGCCAAGGAACATTTGCTGCCGCAAACCATTGAAGAGCATGGCTTGCGCGTCGGTGAATTCGCAATTGATGACGCGGCGGTCCGCAAGCTTATTCAAAATTACACGCGGGAAGCCGGTGTGCGCGGTCTGAAGCGCGAATTGGCCAGCCTGGCGCGCAAAGCGACCACTAAAATCGTTAAAGGTGAGTTGGAAAGCGTGTCTTTAAGCGTTGAAAATCTCGGTGATTACGCCGGTATTGAACGCTTCCGCTTCGGACTGGCTGAAGTCGAAGACCAAGTCGGTGTTGTTACCGGTTTGGCATGGACTGAGGTCGGCGGCGAACTGTTGACCATTGAAGGGGTGATGGTGCCGGGCAAGGGTCGGATGACCACAACCGGTAAATTGGGCGATGTGATGAAAGAATCAATCAACGCCGCATCGTCCTATGTGCGCTCTCGCGCGACACTTTTTGGCATCGAACCGCCTGTTTTCGACAAAAAAGATATCCACGTTCACGTGCCGGAAGGGGCGACGCCGAAAGACGGTCCGTCAGCCGGTACCGCTATGGCAACGGCGATTGTGTCGGTGATGACCGGCATTCCGGTATGCAAGGAAGTGGCGATGACCGGCGAGGTAACGTTGCGCGGTCGTGTGCTGCCTATTGGTGGACTGAAAGAGAAGCTATTGGCTGCATTGCGCGGTGGCATCACTAAGGTATTGATTCCATTGGAAAATGAGAAAGACTTGGCTGATGTGCCGGATAATATCAAGGAAGGTCTTGAGATTATTCCGGTCGAAAATATGGACCAAGTTTTGGAGCACGCGCTGCAATCTTTGCCGACGGAAATCGAATGGGATGAAGAAGCCTATTACGCCAGCCAGAATTTGGCCGGTGGCAATGGTGGTGACGCATCGCAACCACACTGATTCTCCGGCTTTGTCTTTCACATTTTTGTCGTAAATTCTCTTTGACGCGGGCATGAATCGGCGCATAGGCTTTACTTGTCGATGTT
>CBFIHY010000085.1:0-7077 GCA_965662315.1 Alphaproteobacteria bacterium | reverse complement strand
TGCGATTTGGGTGCCCTTCGCTATGCTGTGGTTAACGGCTATTGCCGATCCGACCTTTGCGTCGGCTGGGAGGAAAAATGTCTGATAGACCGGACACAAATCGTGATGCGTCTTCTTCGAACGCGCGCCCTGATGGGCAGGCGGCGTCAGACCGTAAGCAAAAATTCCAGAAACGAAATCAGCCACCAAAGCCGCGCCGTCGTCTTTATGCTGCGCTGGATTTGGGAACCAATAATTGCCGCTTGCTGATTGTTGAGCGCGATGGCGGTAACGGCTTTCGGGTGCGTGACAGCTTTACCCGCATTGTCCGTTTGGGTGAGGGGCTGGAAGCCAGCGGCCGCTTATCTGATGAAGCGATGGAACGGACCATTGCCGCGCTACGCATTTGCGCCGGTAAAATTCGCCGTTGGCGCATTGACCGTATGCGCTGTGTGGCGACCGAAGCGTGTCGCGGGGCCGAAAACGGTGAAGAATTTATCAAACGGGTGAAGCGCGACACCGGATTGCGAATGGAAATCATTGACGGCAAAGCAGAAGCCGAATTGGCGGCAATCGGATGCGGGTCGCTGTTCAATCCGAATGTTGATGACATTATTTTGTTTGATATTGGCGGTGGTTCAACCGAAGTCAGTCGCATGAGCCGACAGGAAAATAATTTTTTCAAACTCATCGATAGCGACTCTCTGCCTTTGGGCGTTGTCCGTTTGGCGGAACGCCATGCCGGCCAAGGCCCGCATGAGCATGGCTATGAAGGGATGCTGCAGGAGAGCGAAGAGCGCTTGCAAGCCTTTATGCAAAGGCAGGCCGATATGACGGATATGAGCAAAGTGCAAATTATCGGCACATCCGGCACGGTAACGACATTGGCGGCCGTGCAATTGGGGTTGGCCCGTTATGACCGCAATAAGGTTGATGGCTGCACCATATCGGCGTCAGATATCAACCGCGTGATTGGTGATTTGAGAAAGCTGAGCCGCGATCAGTTGGCTGAAAACCCATGCATCGGCAAGCAACGTGCCGATTTGGTTTTGTCGGGCTGTGCGGTTTTGGAGGCGATACATAATCGGTGGCCGGTATCTGAAGTATCGGTGGCTGACCGTGGCTTGCGCGAAGGGCTTTTGTTGCGGATGATTAGAAGTGATAATCGCAATCGAGGCCGCAATCGTGGGCGCAATCGGCGCAAGGCGAACGGCAATTCAGGCGGTAAGGATAACAGGCCTCAAAATGAGCAGTAAAAAATCAGGCGGTAAATCAGGCGACAAATCGGGTAATGCCCTATTTGGCGACGGTCAACGGCGCGGCGACCGCATGCGCGAGCGGGTAAAAACCGCGCGCGGGCGCAAATTATCGTCAACCCGTTGGCTGGAACGGCAATTAAATGACCCTTATGTGGCCGCTGCCAAGAAAGACGGTTATCGTTCGCGCGCCGCTTATAAAATTCTCGAAATGGATGAACGGTTTAATTTCTTCAAGCCGGGCGGTTGCGCCATTGATTTGGGCAGCGCGCCGGGCGGTTGGGCGCAAGTGGCGGCGCAAAAGCTGGACGTTGCCAAACAAAAGGGCTTTGTCGCGGCGATTGATATTCAAGATATGGAACCGATAGCGGGTGTTGCTTTTTTAAAGCTGGATTTTCTCGATAATCGCGCCCCTGAATTAGTGCGTGAATTGGCCGGAAGGCGGGCGGATATCGTCATGTCTGATATGGCAGCACCGGTGACAGGCCATCGCCAAACCGACCATTTGCGCACCATGGCATTGGCCGAGGCGGCGGCGTGGTTTGCCTTTGAGGCGTTAAAACCGGGCGGGGCGTTTTGCGCGAAAGTGTTTCAGGGCGGCACTTCAGGCGAGTTGCTGAATGATTTGAAAAAGCGGTTCGGCAATGTGCTGCATATGAAGCCGAAATCAAGCCGCAAGGAATCAGTCGAGCTTTATGTCATTGCGCGCGACTTTAAGGGCTAGCACCTGCGACAAAAGCGGCAGAAATCGGCTATTTGAAATAAAGCTTTGCCAGTCGCCCCCGATTGGTGATACAGGAAATCGTCAAACACATCTCCCAGCGAGAGGATTTGACAGATGTTCCGCGAAGCCCTGACTTTTGATGACGTACTGCTCGAACCGGCAAGCTCTACCATATTGCCGACCGAAGCCGATACGACCACCCGCATAACGAAATCCATTCAACTTGGCATCCCGCTTTGCTCGGCTGCCATGGACACAGTGACCGAAAGCGAAATGGCAATTGCCATGGCGCAGGCCGGTGGCATTGGCGTCTTGCACCGCAATTTGACGCCTGAAGAACAAGCCGCCGAAGTAACCAAAGTTAAGAAATTTGAAAGCGGCATGGTGGTCAATCCACTGACCATTACGCCGGACGCTACACTTTCTGAAGCTTTGGAATTAATGACCTTGAATAATATCTCCGGCGTGCCGGTGATCGAAAATGGCGGCAAGCTGGTCGGTATCCTGACCAATCGCGATGTACGTTTTGCCTCCAATCCGAGGCAAAAAGTGTCGGAATTAATGACCCATGAAAATCTGGTGACGGTGAAGGAAGCGGTCGACCATGAAGAGGCCAAGCGGCTTTTGCACCAACATCGGATTGAGAAATTGCTGGTGGTCGATGATGATTATCACTGCGTCGGTCTGATTACCGTGAAAGACATGGAAAAGGCGCAATTGCACCCGAATGCCGCGAAAGACGAGCAGGGTCGGTTGCGCGTGGCGGCCGCCACAACGGTTGGCGATGATGGCTTTGCCCGCACTGAGGCGCTGGTGAATGCCGGTGTTGATTTGGTCGTTGTCGATACGGCGCATGGTCATTCCGAACGGGTTGGCGAGGCGGTGTCGCGCATTAAAGCGCTGTCCAATTCCATTCAAGTCATGGCCGGTAATGTGGCGACAAGCGACGGCGCACAATCCTTGATTGATGCAGGTGCAGACGCCATTAAAGTCGGTATCGGCCCCGGGTCGATTTGCACAACGCGTGTTGTCGCCGGTGTCGGCGTGCCGCAATTAACCGCCATTATCGATGCGGTAGAAGCGGCCAATAAAGCCGATGTGCCGGTGATTGCCGATGGCGGCATTAAATATTCAGGCGACCTCGCCAAGGCGATGGCGGCAGGCGCAAGCTGTGTCATGGTCGGCTCTTTGCTGGCCGGCACGGCGGAAAGCCCGGGTGAAACTTTTCTGTATCAAGGTCGTTCTTACAAAGCCTATCGCGGCATGGGCTCGGTTGGCGCCATGGCGCGCGGCTCGGCTGACCGCTATTTTCAGCAAGATATTTCAGACACGCATAAGCTGGTGCCGGAGGGCATTGAAGGACAAATTCCTTTCAAAGGGCCGGTCGAACAAGTTGTTCACCAATTGGTTGGCGGCCTGCGCGCGGCGATGGGTTATACCGGCTCGGCAACGATTGCGGATTTGCATAAGCGGGCAAAATTTGTCCGCATGAGCTCGGCTTCGCTGGTTGAAAGCCATGTGCATGATGTGACGATTACCCGTGAGGCGCCGAATTATCCGGGGTCCGGTAAAAACTAGTGCGCCCCGCCGCCCGTCTTCAAACCATTGCTGACTTGCTGCCGCAAGCCTTGTCGGAACGCGCGCCTGCCGACCGTATTATGCAGCAATGGGGGCGGAATAATCGCTATGCCGGATCGAAAGACCGGCGCGATATTTCCGACCGGCTGTTTGCGATTTTGCGCCATTACGGCAATCTGACAGCGCGGCTTGGCAGCGATAACCCGCTTTTGGTCAGCATGCTGGCGACCCATTTACTGGCCGATATGCCATTAGATGACGTCATTCAATTAGCTGATGGCAGCCAATATGCGCCGCAGGCAATTTCTACGGCTGATGAAAAAACCTTGGCCCAGGCCGCCACGACACCGCCGGCCGAGCGGGCAGCGAAACTGGCTGTTCCGGCTTGGTTGATGGATGATATTGAGCAGCAATTGGGCGCAGAAACCGATGCCATTATGCAAGCCATGCTGAGCCGCGCGCCAACCGATGTGCGGGTCAATTCGCTGGTCGCCGATGTTCAGACCGCACAGGCCGCCTTGCAAGATGATGATATTGAAACAATCACCCATGCGAAGATTGACAGTGCCTTGCGTTTGACCCGACCGGCGCAAATCACCACCAGTGCGGCTTATCAAAACGGCATGGTTGAGATGCAAGATGCCGGTGCGCAAGCAGTGGCACAAATTTGTGCCGCGCGGCCATTTGAAACGGTGATGGATTTTTGTTGTGGTGCCGGCGGCAAGGCTTTGGCTTTGGCCGCTTTTATGGAAAACAAAGGCCGCTTGCTGGTGCATGATGCGATTGAAAACCGTATGCGTCCATTGCCGGAGCGGGCAATGCGGGCGGGGGTTGAAATTATTGAGACCGTGCGCCAAGCGCAATTACGTGATTTTGACGCGCAATGCGATTTGGTGATTGCCGATGTGCCGTGCAGCGGGGCCGGAAGATGGCGGCGCGCGCCGGAGACAAAATGGCGACTCACTGCAGATGCGCTGTCCGAACTGCATCGGCTGCAGGCGGAAATTTTACATCAAGCGGCAACGCTGGTCAGGCCCGGCGGTCGACTGGCTTATATCACCTGTTCGTTATTGGCCTCTGAGAACGACCGACAGATAGATGAATTTCTTCAAGAAAATCAATCTTTTGAGCCGATTGAAACGGATGGCCCGATAGGGCAGGCGGCGCGGCATATGCTGCATCCGTTAAATGCCGATACGGATGGCTTGTTTATTGCCGTCATGCAAAAACAGGACTAATGGCGCAGGACTTGATTTTAAGCGGCAAAGTTGCGAGACAGATGCATGATTAAATCTTTTCAAATTTATCTGATTGCGCTGCTGGCCGGTTTGTTGATTTTCGGGTCAATGACTGGAGCGGCGCATGCCGTGTCCGATAAATATCGTGATTTGTCGGCCCGTTTGACTGTCGATGCCGAGCAAAAACTGCTGCAGGAAAAATCTTCTGAAGCAGATGAGTTGTTGAACCTTGCATTAACCGCCGACCCGGGAAATGCGCGCGCCTTTGTGCTGAAAGGCAAGGCGCAAACCGCCTTGGGCAACGCCGAAGAAGGTTTGCGGCTGGTCAGTGTCGGTTTGGAAATTGAACCGGGCGACAAAGAAGGCTTGCGCCTGAAGGGCGAATTTGCGGCAGGGCTCGGACAAATTGAAGATGCAGAAACCGCGTTGAGCCGTTTGCGCAGTATTTGCGATGCGCCTTGCGCGGCAGCAGAAGATTTGTCGCAAGTGATTGATAAAGCCCGCGACACCCAAAAGGACTGACCATGGATCGTATTCTGATCGTTGATTTCGGCTCGCAAGTGACGCAGCTGATTGCGCGGCGGGTGCGCGAAAGCGGCGTTTATTGCGAAATAGTGCCGTTTAACAGTGCGGAAAAAGCGTTTGTGGATATGGCCCCGAAGGCGGTGATTTTATCGGGTGGGCCAAACTCAGTGGCCGATATTGATACGCCGCGCGCGCCGGAAAATATTCTGTCCTCCGGCCTGCCGATTTTAGGTATTTGCTATGGCCAGCAGACTTTATGTGCGCAGCTTGGCGGCTCAGTAGAGCAATCCGATGAGCGCGAATTTGGTCGCGCCATGCTGGACGTGAAAGCCGCGTCGCCGCTTTTTGACGGGATTGACGGCAATAATATGCAGGTTTGGATGAGCCATGGCGACCGCGTCAATAATTTGCCTGACGGTTTCGCGGTTATCGGCACATCTGAAAATGCCCCCTATGCGGCGATTGCTGATGAAGCGCGCAAAATTTACGGCGTGCAGTTTCACCCGGAAGTGGTGCATACGCCGGATGGCGCGAAAATGCTGCAAAACTTCACCCATAAAATCGCCGGTTGCAAAGGCGATTGGTCCATGGCGGCATTTCGCGAAAAAGCGATTGCCGATATTCGCGCGCAAGTCGGCGAGGGTCGGGTTATTTGCGGGCTGTCGGGCGGTGTTGACAGTTCTGTCGTTGCGGTATTGCTGCATGAAGCGATTGGCGACCAATTGACCTGCGTTTATGTCGATACCGGCATGATGCGCGCCGGTGAGAGCGAGCAAGTGGTCGGGTTGTTCCGCGACCATTTCAATATCAAGCTGGTGCATAAAGACGCGTCGGATTTATTCCTTGGTAAGCTGGACGGCGTCAGCGATCCGGAGCAAAAGCGCAAAATCATCGGCGGCACTTTCATCGATGTATTTGAAGAAGAGGCGAAAGCCGTGGGCGGCGCTGATTTTCTAGCGCAGGGCACGCTTTACCCTGATGTGATTGAGAGCGTTTCTTTCACCGGCGGCCCCAGCGTAACGATTAAAAGCCATCATAATGTCGGCGGTTTGCCGGAGCGGATGAATATGCAACTGGTCGAGCCGGTGCGCGAATTGTTTAAAGACGAAGTGCGCGCGCTGGGCCAAGAGCTTGGTTTACCGGAGGCGTTTGTTGGGCGGCATCCTTTCCCCGGGCCGGGTCTGGCCATTCGTATTCCGGGCGAGATTACCGCCGAGAAGCTGGAGATATTGCGCAAAGCCGACACGGTGTATCTGGACGAAATTCGTGAATTTGGGCTTTACGATGAGATTTGGCAGGCCTTTGCGGTTTTGCTGCCGGTGCGCACGGTCGGCGTGATGGGCGATAGCCGAACTTATGAATATGTTTGCGGTTTGCGTGCCGTTACCTCAACCGATGGCATGACGGCGGACTATTATCCGTTCAGTCATGATTTTTTGAGCCGCGTTTCCACCCGCATCATCAATGAGGTGCGCGGCATCAACCGCGTGGTCTATGACATCACCTCAAAACCACCCGGCACAATTGAGTGGGAATAAATTACCTAAAAAAATAGTAACAAAAACAATATCTTAGTGATTCAATGGACTTACTAACCCCTTACTAAGATTGGCTAATCCCTTTACTTCCGAATAAAATCCCGCTAACTTTATTACTAAGTTGGGAATTTATTTAGGTGAATAGTTAACGATGACTAAAGGCGAGAGTAAAAGTCGATGGGGCGGCGTAACCGATAGCCACGATATTTTAGACGGCTTGGCTAAAGTTTATCGCGTAA
>CBFIHY010000084.1:0-7090 GCA_965662315.1 Alphaproteobacteria bacterium | reverse complement strand
AGCCCGCAATAACCGTATTGCGTAGTGAAGATAGAATTGCAGCCATAACAGCCTCCCTAGTTCGAATCTCTCGTTAACAGAACCATACCACTTGCCGCCTTAAAGGGGCAAGAAAACCACATTAATCGACCTGTGTACCCGACCAGTCGCGCTTCACGCCAAGCAGAATAAGCAATGGCGAGGCGATAAATATCGATGAATATGTGCCGACAATAACCCCCCAAATCATCGCAAAGGTGAAGCCGCGAATGACTTCCCCGCCGAGGATATACAGCGCCAATAAAGCCAGCAAAGTGGTGACAGAGGTCATAACCGTACGCGACAGCGTTTCGTTAATCGCAATATTGAGCAAATCGCTCAAATCCATTTTCTTGAACTTACGCAAGTTTTCACGCACTCGGTCATAAACCACCACAGTGTCATTCATTGAATAACCGACAATGGTCAAAATGGCGGCCAAAATGGACAGGTTAAAGTCCAATTGCAGCAAAGCGAAAAGGCCAATGGTCAACGCCACATCATGCACCAAGGCCAATACCGCGCCGACACTGAACTGCCATTCAAAGCGGAACCAAATGTAAATCAGCATTGAGGCAATCGCTGCCAGCACCGCCATAAGACCGGTTTGAATAAGCTCGGCACTGACTTGCGGGCCGACAATCTCGACCCGACGCACGTCAAAATCTTCGGCCAGCTCGTTGCGCACTTGCTGCACAGCCGTCAGATTATTGGACGCATCAATCGCCCCTTCGGCTTCAGAAATACGAATAAGCACATCCGTATCTTTACCGAATTCTTGTATTTGAACTTCACCAAGCTCAAGCGCATTAAGGCGAGAGCGCAGCGCACCAATATCAACCGCGCTCTCGGCGCTGGCTTCAATCAGCGTGCCGCCCTTAAAATCGATACCGAAATTAAGCCCGTTAATGGCAAAAATAACCAATGACGCAACCACCAAAAAGGCTGACAAGCTCATGGCAATGACGCGGTGTTGAATGAAACCGATCTCGGTTTTGGCCGGAACAAGTTTAAGCGTTTTCATCTTCTGCTCCTATACCGGCAATGCTTCGGGTTTACCCTGTCGGCGCACCCAAAGGGCAACAAATAAACGGGTCAAAACAAATGCGGTGAATACGGATGTCACAATGCCGATAGCCAGCGTTACGGCAAAGCCGCGAATGGGGCCGGAGCCAAGCTGGAACAAAATCACCGCCGCCAAAAGCGTGGTGATATTGGCGTCAATAATCGTGCCAAGGGCGCGGTTATAGCCCATATCAATGGCGATAATCGGCGTTTTACCGGCAATAATCTCTTCGCGTATCCGCTCAAAAATCAGCACATTGGCGTCCACCGCCATGCCGACCGTCAACACAATACCGGCAATGCCCGGCAAGGTCAGTGTCGCTTGCAAGCCGGACAGCACCGCCATAATCAACACCAGATTGGCAATCAGTGCGACATTGGCGAACAGGCCGAACAGGCTATAGCTGACAATCATGAAGCCGATAACGGCGAGGAAACCGATAATCAGCGCAATGCGACCGGCGGCAACACTATCGGCACCAAGACCCGGCCCGACCGTGCGTTCTTCAAGAATACTCATCGGCGCAGGCAAAGCACCGGCGCGCAGCAAAATCGCCAAATCATTGGCTTCCTGCACGGTGAAATTACCGGTAATGCGGCCCGAACCACCCAGAATGGCGGTTTGAATAATCGGCGCCGAAATCACCTTATCATCCAACACAATGGCAAAAGGACGCCCGACATTGGCCTGCGTCACCTCGCCGAATTTTCTGCCGCCAAGCGCATCAAAGCGGAAATTCACTTCCGGCGCATTGGTTTGCGGGTCAAAGCCGACACTGGCATCGACCAGACGTTCACCGCTAACGATTGCGCGGCGACGAATAACGTAAGGCACTTGCGGCTCGGTATCGGTATACACAAGGCGAGAGCCGGCCGGCGGACGCTTACCATCTTGCACTTCATAACCGCTGACGGTTTGGTCAACCAAGTGGAAGTTCATTTTCGCGGTTTGCCCAAGCAAAGCTTTCAAACGCTCAGGGTCATCAAGGCCCGGCACTTGCACCAAAATACGCGTCTCACCTTGGCGTTGAATGGTTGGCTCTGTAGTGCCCAATTCATCGACACGACGGCGAATGATTTCTATCGACTGCTGCACGGTGCGGGTATTGCGCGCTGCGATTGCATCTTCGGTAACAATAAGCTGGAAAGTTTGCCCGTCAGTGTTTTGCACTTCCAAATCAGTGCGTTGCTCAAAACTGGTCAGCGCACTGCCGGAAATCGGTTGCGCCAAACCTTGCAAGACTTCCGTCGCTTTTTCCATATCGGCGGCATCGCGCACCGTTACGGTGACGCCACCATCAATCCGTCCAAGACCGGTATAGCCAACGCGCTCACCGCGCAACGCAAGGCGAATGTCAGAGGTCAAATCCTCCAAACGCTCGCGTTGCACACTGTCCGTATCAACCGATAACAGCAAATGCGAGCCACCCTGCAAATCAAGGCCCAAATTCAGCGTGCTGCTGGGCAATAATTCCGGCATGGAAAGCCGCGTTTCCTCGCTGAGGAAATTCGGCAAAGAAAACAACACGCCAAGGAACAGCAATAAGCCAATTCCGGCGATTTTAAAGTTTGAGAAATGCAGCATTCAAAGGCTCTTTCAGGTTCAGCTTTAGTCGGTTTTACCGCGGACGCCGATAATCATTGTTTTGACAACCGAGATGCGCGTGTCTTTGCCGAAATCGACTTCCATATCTTCATCACCGACCTTCGCTACTTTGCCGACCAGTCCGCCTTGCGTGATAATCGTATCGCCGCGACTGACCGCATCAATCATCGCCTGATGTTCTTTCTGACGTTTTTGTTGCGGGCGCAAAATCATAAAATAGATAATGGCGAAAACCATAATCAGCGGAAACAGCAACTCGAACAAGGCACTGCCGCCGGGGGCAGATTGGGCGTAAGCCGGTGAAATCAACATAAGAATCTCCTAAATCGTGACGGCGACTATACGCAAGAAGCGCAGAACCGCCAAGCATTTTGGCCCCAAATAGCCGTTAAATTAGCGATTGCGGGTTAACCGCACGCGTACCCTTCCGCAATTCGAAATGTAATTGTGGGCGGTCCACATTTCCGGTCTGTCCAACTTCGGCAATGACATCGCCCTGCTTGACCCGCGCGCCCGGTTTGGCGCGAAATTTTGAGATATGCGCATAAGCCGTAACCCAACCGCCGCTATGGCGAATGAGCAGCAAATTGCCATAGCCACGCAATTCATTGCCGGTATAAACCACCACCCCATTTTCAGCCGCAACAATAGGCGCACCGGTGCGCGCCGCGATGTTTATCCCGTCATTATGCAGCCCGCCCTCTTTCGGGCCGAAGCTTGAAATAACCGAGCCTTGCACCGGAACCCGAAAGCGACCAACTCGTTTCGGAGCTTGCGGCAAGGTTTTGCGCGCGGTTTTATTGCTTGATTGTTTCGCCGTTGATTGCGGCGCGGAGGCGACAACCGCTTTGCGGTCACCCGGAATTTGCAAACGTTGCCCAACACTAATGGCATAGGGCTTCATCAAACCGTTAAGTTTGGCCAAGCTCGCAACATCAGTTTTATGGGCGCGCGAAATGGAATAAAGCGTGTCTTTTTTCTTCACTGCATAAAATTGCTGCTGCGGAATGGTGATGCGGTCACCCGGCGATAACACATAAGGCGGGCGCGCATTATTGGCCTTTAGCAAAGCCCGCAATGGCACATTATAGCGGCGCGCCAGACTGTAATAAGTCTCGCCCTTTTTTACCGTAACCGGACCGCTTGTTGCTGCGGCTGATGAAACAGCTTCACTTGATTTTTTTGCACTTTTGCTTGGTGCAGCATTTGCCTTGCCATAAATCTGCTCGCGCCGTTTACGGTCGCGTTGCTTTTGCGCTTCAGGCCGACGGTCCAGCTTTTGCCGCATATTGGCCAGCCTTTGCCTAAAACCGCCTGCGCTTTTTTCGGCCTTTTTTGCGGTTTTTTCAGCCGGTTTCTTGTCAGCCGATGAGGTCGGCTTTTTGCCACCCTCACTATCATACCAACTACCCGACGCCACAGGCGCACAGCCGGTCAGCGCAGAAATGATGATTACGGCGAGAACAGCGCGATATTGTTTTTCTTTTGGCGTTCTAAGTGTCATCAAAATAATGCTGTCAGTTGCTCCGCCACCGCATTATGCGTGTGGTCCATTTGCAGAGGCGTGATGGCAATATTGCCCTGAATAATCGCTTCAATATCCGTGCCTTTGCCCGGCGTGTAAACCATTTGCCCGTTTTCATCGACCAGCCGGTCAAAGCTATACCAATAATAAGGCTGGCCACGCGGATCGATGCGCTCTTCCAAGCCCAAAATACTGCGGTCACGTTTGCCTTGTTTTACAATCCGAATTTCCGGTTCATCATCAATTTCAATATGCGGGAAATTGACATTCATCAGCGTTTCTTTTGGCCAATCGAGCGTCAGCAATTTCTCAATAATCGCCGGCGCATGTTTCTCTGCCACTTCAAAACGCGGCGTCCGCACACCCGGCTCTTGGGTGAACAGCACCGCTTGCGACATGGCAATCGAGCGAATACCAAACACCGTGCCCTCTTTGGCACCGGCAACCGTGCCCGAATAGCTGACATCTTCGGCAATGTTTTGCCCGAAATTAACACCGGATAAAACCAAATCCGGCGGATTATCGCGCAGCACATTGCGCGTTGCCACCATCACGCAATCGGTTGGCGTGCCGGTAACGGCATAGCGTTTCGGCCCCAACTCCATCACCCGCATCGGCTTGGCCAAACTCAATGAATGGCTGGCGCCGCTCATTTCTTCGGCCGGTGCAAATACCCAAACATCATCAGACAGTGCTTCAGCAATTTTCAGGGCTGAAACCAAGCCCGGTGCGTCAATGCCATCATCATTGGTAACAAGAATACGACCTATATCAGCCATTCGCTTCCCCTATTTTTTCGGTGCCGCCCATATAGGGACGCAAAACTTCCGGTATCGTAACCGTGCCGTCATCATTGACATAATTTTCAAGCACCGCAACAAGTGTGCGGCCAACCGCCAGTCCCGAGCCGTTCAGCGTATGGACGAATTGCGTTTGCTTCTCGCCCTCATGGCGATAACGCGCATTCATACGGCGACCCTGAAAATCGCCGCAATAAGAAATACTGGAAATCTCGCGATAGGCGTTTTGCCCGGGCAGCCAAACTTCAAGGTCATAGGTTTTACGCGCGCCAAAACCCATATCGCCCGTGCATAGCTGCATCACCCGATATGGCAGGCCAAGCTGCTTTAAAACTTCTTCGGCGCATTGTGTTTTGCGTTCCAATTCGGCTTCGCCGCTTTCCGCATCAACAATGCTGACCAGTTCGACTTTGGTGAATTGGTGCTGGCGTATCATGCCGCGCGTGTCGCGCCCTGCTGCGCCCGCCTCAGAGCGGAAGCATTGTGTCAGCGCCGTGAGGCGAAGCGGCAATTCAACCGCATCGGTAATTTGCTCGCGTACCAAATTGGTCAGCGTCACTTCAGCCGTCGGTATCAGCCAATAGCCGTTTTCCGTACGAAACAAATCTTCGGCAAATTTCGGCAATTGGCCGGTGCCATAAACAGCATCATCGCGCACCAATACGGGCAGCGTATTTTCGCGATAGCCGAATTTATTAATGTGCAAATCAATCATGAAATTGCCAAGCGCGCGGTCGAGCCGCGCCAACTCATCGCGCAACACGACAAAGCGCGAACCGGACAGAGCGGCAGCAATTTCAAAATCCATCATGCCAAGCGCTTCACCGATTTCAAAATGCTCGGCACTACCGGCTTTCGGCTCACCATGCCGCCGCACTTCAATATTGCCGTCTTCATCTTCACCGACCGGCACATCTTCCATCGGTAAATTCGGCAAGGCGGCAATCGCATCCGTCAATTCGGCAGAGGCGACGCGCTCTGCTTCTTCGGCTTGTTGCAAAGCCTGCTTCAAACCGGCCACTTCATCCATTAAACGCTGTGCTTCGGCTTCATCGCCCTGCCCTTTGGCTTGGCCGATTTTCTTCGACGCATCATTGCGGCGTGTTTGTAAATCCTGCGCTTCGGCAATCGCCGCGCGGCGCTTATCATCCAATGCCAAAAGGGCTGCAGCGCATGCGGCGACGCCACGACTGGCCAGCCCTGCATCAAAGGCATCAGGTTGTTTTCTTATCGCATTGATATCGTGCATGACCGACTCATTCAGGCTAATTCATGTATCTGTATAAAGGGCCGCAAGGGCAAAAGCCAGACGCGGCTTGGTCTTAGGAGGTTTCTTTTTCAGTGTCATCTTCGCGCGGTCTTTGCATTGCCGCCACGCAAATAATCGAAATCTCATATAGCAGCAATGTTGGCACACCGAGACCGATCTGGCTGATTAAATCAGGCGGCGTCAACAATGCGGCAACCGCGAACACAATCACAATAGCATAGCGACGCTTTGAGCGCAGACCGTCAGCCGTTACCAATCCGATACGGCCCAGCAAAGTCAGCACCACAGGCAGTTGAAAACAAAAGCCGAAAGCCAGCATTAAAATCATCGTGAAAGACAAATACTCGCTTACCCGATTGACCATGCGCACACCGGCCCCATCTTCTGCGCCCATGACTTGCATTGACAGGAAGAACTCAAACGCCATCGGCATGACAATGAAAAACACCAAAGACGCGCCCATGGCGAATAATATTGGCGAGGCAATCAGATAAGGCAGGAAAGCACGGCGTTCATTATTATAAAGCCCCGGCGCGATAAAGCGGTAAAGCTGGAATGCGATAAGCGGAAAAGCCAGAAACAGACCGGCAAACATCGCTAGCTTAATCTGCGTAAAAAAGAATTCATGCGGTGCGGTATAAATCAGCTCGAGTTCAGTCTCGCCACCGCGACCCGCTGCTTGTTCAAACGGCCACAAAAGAAAAGTGAAAATATCGGAGGCAAAGAACATGCAAACGCCAAAAGCGACAATGAAATAGCCGACTGCCCAAAGTAACCGATTGCGCAATTCAACCAAATGGTCAAAT
>CBFIHY010000083.1:0-7136 GCA_965662315.1 Alphaproteobacteria bacterium | reverse complement strand
CTTTTGGAGCGAGTGCGCATTCCCGACCAAGCGGAAAAATATCCGGGCCAGCTTTCCGGCGGCCAGCAACAACGTGTCGCCATTGCCCGCGCCTTGTGCATGAACCCGCGCATCATGTTATTTGACGAACCGACTTCTGCATTGGACCCTGAAATGATTAAGGAAGTGCTGGATGTGATGGTTGAGCTTGCGCAGGAGGGCATGACCATGTTGTGCGTGACGCATGAAATGGGTTTTGCCCGTCAGGTTGCCGATCGGGTGATTTTTATGGATGAGGGTGAAATCGTCGAGCAGAACGCGCCGGAAGCGTTTTTCTCAAACCCTGAAAATGAACGCACCAAACTGTTTCTCAGCCAAGTGCTGTCGCATTAAGTGTCGACAATCTCGACTTGCTTGCGATTATAGGCGGCAAATCCAAGTTTCTGATACAGCCTGAGCGCCGCCGGATGGTCGAGCGTGCAGGTTTGGATAATCACCCGATTGGCTTGCCGCTGCTTGATGTGCTGCAGGCTGGCTTGCATCATATTTGGGCCGAAACCATGCCCGATGGCGGTTTCCACCAGACCGACAAATACAATTTCGATTTGCGGAAACAGGCGGCTATTTAATTCAACAAAGCCGATGGACTCGCCGTTTTCATATAAGACAAAAATCTCGGTTGCCGGATGATGAATAAGCGCGGCGAGGCGTTTATCGGATAAATGCCGCCGATTGACCCAATGCCATTTGCGCCCGACTTTATCATAGAGCTGCCGATAATCATCCAGCGCGATATTGCGTTCATGGGTGAATGTAACCCCGTCAGGCCACAAAATCTCGCTATCGGCGACGGCGAGCGGCGCGTCCATGGCGAGATGGGTGACAATGGTCTGAAGACGGGTCATGAAACGATTTACAGCCAATCAGGATAGGGCAGGCCTTGTTCCTTAAGAAAAGTCGGATTGAAAAGCTTGGACTGATAGCGCGTGCCATAGTCACATAGAATGGTAACAATCGTATGGCCGGGCCCAAGCTCGCGCGCCATGCGCATGGCACCGGCAATATTAATACCGCAGGAGCCGCCAAGACACAGGCCTTCATTTTTCAGCAAATCAAAGACAATCGGCAGGGCTTCATCATCGGGGATTTGATAGGCGTCATCAATCGGTGCGCCCTCAATATTGGCGGTCACACGACCTTGGCCAATGCCCTCGGTAATCGATGTGCCTTCGGCTTTCAATTCGCCATGCTTAAACCAATGATACATAGAAGCGCCCATCGGGTCGGCAGCGGCGATGCGAATATCAGGGTTTTGCTGTTTCAGATAAATGGCTGTTCCGGCCAGCGTGCCGCCGGTGCCGATGGCGCAGGTAAAGCCATCAACCTTACCGTCAGTCTGTTGCCAAATTTCCGGACCGGTGGTTTCAATATGCGCCTCGCGATTGGCGACATTGTCGAATTGATTGGCCCATATCGCGCCATTTTCGTTTTTTTCAGCCAATTCAGCTGCCAAACGACCCGAATATTTGACGTAATTATTTTCGTCCTTATAGGGCACGGCAGGCACTTCAATCAGTTCGGCTCCGGCCAGGCGCAGCATATCTTTCTTTTCTTGGCTTTGCGTTTCGGGAATAACAATCACCGATTTATAGCCAAGCGCATTGGCGACCAAGGCAATGCCGATACCGGTATTACCGGCTGTGCCTTCAACAATCGTGCCGCCGGGCTTTAAAAGACCCTTTTTCTCAGCATCTTTAATGATGTAAAGCGCGGCGCGGTCTTTAACCGATTGGCCGGGGTTCATAAATTCGGCCTTGCCGAGAATGTTGCAGCCGGTCTCTTCCGAGGCTTTTTTTAGCTTTATCAGCGGTGTGTTGCCAATCGCGGCAATCATATCGTTATGGAACTGCACTTAACTCTCCCGGCCCTATGGAAAAAAATCAATATTTGCCTAATCCAATGAAAGGTTTACATCGTAGTTTATACTGATTATTTTTGATGGTTGAAGCACTAAAGAGGCAATTTTGAACGCGCATATTCCATTAAGCCCCAGCTTAGAGTCATTGGTAGCTCAATACGCCGCCGGTGACCTCGGATTTGGTATGTCGGTGTTGATGGCAAGTTACATCACTTTATCACCGGAAGCCCGCGAGCAATATAATGCTCTGGAGCAATTAAACGGCATTTTGCTTGAAGAAGCGGAACATGCCGAGATTGCTGAAGACAGCCTCGATGCGCTAATGGCCCGTTTGGACGAGCCGGTAAGTGAAGCTGCAGAAACCTCTGGAATAGAGACTTCAAAAACTGATAAGTGCAATACTGACTTGCCGAATGCCTTGCGTGATGTTCTGAGCGGCCCGATTGAGGATGCCGGATGGAAGTTCGCTTATCCGGGTGTTAAGCAAGTTAAATTGCCAATCGGTGATGATGGCGAGAGCGTAAAATTATTGCGCATCAAGCCGGGCAAAGCAGCTCCGCGTCACACGCATAGTGGCATTGAAGCGACGCTGGTTCTTCGCGGTGCATTCCGTGATGGCAATCGGCTTTATGAACGCGGGCAGTTGGCCTTGGCCGACCAGCATATTCAGCACCGTCCGCGGGCTGAGGGGGATGAAGATTGTATTTGTCTGGCGGTAACCGATGGCGCACTTAAATTCACCGATAATCTTGGCCGTATCGCACGCGATTTCTTCGGTCGTTAAACCTTTTCTGATTTTTCTGATGCTGTTTGCTGTGGCCCCTGCTGCTGCTGATACGGTATCGCGCGATTGGCTGGGTGGTGTGCCGGAAAGCGGCACATTGGCGTATGAGATTTCGCGCAAGGGCAAGCCGCTTGGCTTTCAAGTGCTCGATTTCAGCCGTTCCGAAGCGGGCGAATTGATTGTCGATGTGCATATTGAGATTGATTTCAAACTCGGCCCGATACCGCTTTTCCGCTATCTGCACGACAATCGCGAAGTATGGCGCGACGGCAAACTGCTATCGCTGAAAAGCAAAACCTTCAATAATGGCGAAGGCGTCAGTGTCGATTTAATGCTGCAGGATGGCCGTTATGTCGGCAGCGGCACGGATTTTGAAAACAATCTCGAAGCGCCTTTGCTTTCAACAAGCTATTTCAATCCCAATTTTATCCGTCAAACCCAATTGATAAGTTCGCAAGATGGCCGCCTTTTGAAGACGGAAGTGGAAACGCTTGGGCCCGAAATGCTGAATATACGAAGTCAGCCGGTGCAGGCGACGCGGTTTCGGCTGTCGGGCAAATTGCGGATTGATATTTGGTATACGGATGCCGGTCAATGGGTGCAGACCATGTTCACGCGTGGCGGCAATACATTGATGATTAAGCAAGCAGATCCGTCACGTATTCTGCCACGTAAAGAGTGGCGACACCCTTAAGCCATTTGAGAGGCCTTTATGGACATTATGAGCCCACAACATGGGTGCGCGTGGATTACCGGCGCATCATCAGGCATTGGCGCGGCTCTGGCGGCTGAATTGGCCGCTCGTGGCTGGACGGTTGCGATTTCGGCACGGCGTAAAACCGATTTGCAAGAAGTCGCCAAACAGCATGAGAATATTCATAGCTTTGTTTGCGATGTGACCGATCGCGCCGCAATGGCGAAAACCGTCACGGCAATTGAAAAGAAACTCGGCCCGATTGCGCTGGGCATTATGAATGCCGGTATTTATCTGCCGACCGCTTTGCCGGAATTTGATGCGACGCTGTTCGATCGCACTTTTGAGGTTAACCTGACAGGCACGGTGAACGGCCTTGCGCCGCTTGTGCCGCTTATGGTGGCGCGCGGGCAGGGGCACATCTCTCTGGTCTCATCTGTCGCCGGATATGGTGGCTTGGTCACCTCGGCCGCCTATGGCGCGTCTAAAGCGGCTTTGTTCAATATGGGTGAATCCATGGCGATGGATTTGAAAGAGAGCGGGGTGCATATCTCGATGATTGCACCGGGCTTTGTCAAAACACCGGCGACCGACGTCAATCAGTTTCCAATGCCGTTTATCATTGAAGCCGATGAAGCGGCGCGGCGCATTGCTGATGGTTTGGCCAAAAACAAGACGCATATCTCATTCCCGCGTCGCTTTTCATTTTTGCTGCGCTTCTTCAATATGTTGCCGCGCGCCAGCTATGTGAAGCTGGCCGGACGGTTTATGAGCCGCTAGCTGCGTTGCAAGGTGAAGTGCGAGACGTCGATTGAGCGCGTGTCAAAACCGGCTTCGCAATAAGCCAGATAATATTCCCACATATTGCGGAACCGCGTATCAAAGCCCAAGGCTTGCACTTCCGGCCATACCTCAATAAAACGATGCCGCCATTCAGCCAGCGTGCGCGCATAATCAGTGGCGAAGTCTTCTTGCGCCACCAGTTTCAGCGCGGCCTTATCAAACGCCCTGTCCAGCCGTTCCGGCGAGGGCAGCATACCGCCCGGGAATATATAGCGCTGAATGAAATCGGTCTTTTTGCGATAGCTGTCAAACCGTTCATTGGCAATGGTGATAATTTGCAATCCGGCGCGGCCATTCGGCTTTAAGCAATTTCGGATTTGGTCAAAATAAGTCGGCCAATAGTTTTCGCCGACCGCCTCAAACATTTCAATCGATACGATGCGGTCAAATTGCTCGTCCAAATCACGATAATCTTGAAAGCGAAAATCAACCTTATCCGACAGACCGGCCATGGCAATGCGATTGCGGGCAAATATCAATTGCTCATTGGAAATGGTGATGCCGGTCACTTTGCAGCCGATTTCACGCGCGGCAAATTCGGCAAAGCCACCCCAGCCGCAGCCGATTTCCAAAACATGGTCATCCGGGCCAATGCCGGTGCTGGCGGCGAGGGCGCGGTATTTCTCGTTTTGCGCATCGCGTAAATCTTGCTGGCTATCGCGAAACAGGGCTGACGAATAGGTCATCGTCGCATCCAGCCATAAAGCGTAAAACTCATTCCCCAAATCATAATGCGCATGAATATTGCGCTTTGCGCCTTCGCGCGTATTCGGGCGCAAAACATGGATCAGGCGATTGGCCCATTGGGTCAGTCGATTGCTGCCAATGCGCTGCTGCAGCAAGGTCATATTGCGGTTTAACAGGGTCAAAAGCTTGGCGATATCAGGCGACGACCATTGGCCGTCCATATAAGCCTCTGCAAAGCCAATAGCGCCGTGTCGCAGTGTGCGCGAAAAGAAAGCTGCATCATGCACTTTCAATACAGCCAAATCGGCATTGGCACCCTTGCCAAAATTAAGAACTTCGCCATCGGGCATAGCCACTTGCAATTGGCCAAACTCTATCTTGTGCAGCAAAAGTGCGAGTATTTTGAAAGCAGCGGGCCGTTTCGCCGCTTGTTTTACCAGTGCCCGTTCGTCGGGCTGTGCATTGCTCATGCCATCCTCCTTGCCACGTTAAATGCTGTGCCGGCGCTGAGGCGGTTCAGGGCGTTTGATAAAAGGTACGCCCTTCATAAACAGTTTGGCAGCCTCAAAATGGATTGCAACCAAAACCTTAACCGTCATCAACGGATGCGTCAGAAATGCTTTCAGCAATGCGCCATCTGTGAGGGCGCGGCGTGCGCCGACAAAGCTGGCAACCAGCAGCGGCGCGTTATCTTGCGTTTCGCGAATAACCAGACGCAAATGTTCATCGGGGCTGGCCGTCGAGAAGTGATAGGTCGCCTGCATGCCGATAAAAGGCGAGACGTGCATCAGCTTATCGCGGCAATGCAAATGCAGCTTATCTTTCCGATGGCCTTTCAGCGGCACCACATAAATATGGTCATCGCCAAAAGTGTTGCGCACCTCATAAACCATGGCGGCAATGCCGTCAGCGTCATGACAGTAGTAAACCGTCAGCGGGTTAAAGGCGAAACCGAACATGCGCGGATAGCACAGCACTTCAATGCGCGTGGGGCGGTCTATGTGCGCCTCTTGCAGCAGCTTTTCGATAAATGGACGAATGGGGCCGCCGTCTTTTGCGCCATGGTCGCGCAGCCGAATGGAAAACAGGTTAAAGCGATTGACCGACATCAGCCGCATATTCAGCCGATTGGCATCAATATCATCAACATCAAGCAGGGCAGAGAATACGCGATAGGCGAACCGATGCGTGCGCGGGCGGTAACGTGCATGGCGCACTTGCCCGAAATATAACGCATTGCGGCTCGCGGATTGCATTACTCGGCCGCCGCTTGTTGTTGTGCTTTTTCTTTTACAGGTTCAGCCACTTGCCGCGCGTCTATTTGGCGACAAATACGCAATGCCGATTGCAGCCCATCTTCATGAAAGCCGAAACCGCACCAAGCGCCGCAATACCAAGTTTTGTTGACGCCCTGAATAAGATGCAGGTTTCTTTGCGCGTCAATTGCCGCCGCATCAAATTGCGGGTGGTCATATGAATAATGGCCAAAGGTTTTGTCTTTAGCCGGTGCTATCGGCGGATTGAGGGTGACAAAAACCGGTTTGCTGTAATCGAGGTTTTGCAGTCGGTTCATCCAATAGCTGACCGACATGACGGGGTCGCGGCCATTAATATCCAGGCTGACATAATTCCAAGCCGACCAAACCGATTGTCGCTTTGGCATGAGCGATAAATCGCGATGCAAGTAAACATCATTCGGCAAATAACGCACTGCCGAGAGCAGCCTTTGCTCGTCGGCTGAGGCGTCTTCCAGCATGGCGAGGCTCTGGTCGCTATGCGCCGCCATCACCACTTCGTCATAAGTTTCGGTTTGGCCATTGGCGGTCACATCAACGCCGTTTGCGTGGCGTTTTACCGCCGTAACTTCGGATGAAAGCCGCAGGCAATTTTTATATCCGGCAGTGATTTTTTTGACATATTCACGACTGCCGCCACTAACGGTGCGCCATTGCGGACGGTCTTTATTGATAAGCCGGTGATTATAGAAAAATTGCAAAAAGCTGGCGGCCGGAAAGTTCAAAATCTCATCCGCCGGTGTCGACCAAATTGCCGCCCCCATAGGCAGTAAGTAACGATTGATGAAAACTTTGCTCAACCGATTGCGCTGCAGCCAATCACCAAGGCTTTCATCACCAAGTGTGCCGGCCTCATGGTCTTGGGCGGCCAGCTTATTGAATTTGAAAATATGCCGGAGCATTAGCCAAAAAGTGGGGCTGAACCAATTTCGCTTT
>CBFIHY010000082.1:0-7170 GCA_965662315.1 Alphaproteobacteria bacterium | reverse complement strand
GGGCCGCAGCGGCGACTTTGGTGATATTTAAAGCAAGACCGCTTTCCATAATTTTGTCATTAAGCTGGGCAAAGCGGCGTCGGCAAAATCACGCGGATGCAACCAAATATGGTCTTGCGGTTTTTTAAATCCGCGCGGCGCATGGCGCGCCTGCACATTTAGCGTCAGCCGAAAATGGGTGAACACATGCACCACTTCGGGTGCCAGCGCTGTCCATTCATCAGTCAGTATTTGCGGCAGTGCCGTGTCATTCGCTGCATCCCATCCGGTCGAAGGAAAGCACAACATGCCGCCCAGCAATCCTTTATCGGGGCGACGATGCAACAGCACTTCGCCTTTGCTGTTTTCCAGCCAATAAACAGTGCCGCGCCGCTCAGGCTTCGGTTTCTTCGGCGCCCGCTTGGGCAGCGTTTCCTGAATGCCGGATTTTTGCGCCGCGCAGCTATTTTGCCATGGGCATATCAGGCAATTGGGTCGCTTGGGCGTGCATAGGGTGGCGCCCAAATCCATCATCGCTTGCGCAAAATCTCCCGGTCGGTGTTGCGGCACCAGCTTTTCATTTCGCGCCTTAACCTCGCTCTTTAAGGCGGGTAAGGGGGTTTCAAGCGCATAAAGCCGCGCCAAGACACGCTCAATATTGCCGTCCACCGGCGCCGCTTGTCGGTTAAAGGCAATGGCGGCAATCGCCGCCGCCGTATAGGGGCCAATGCCGGGCAGGCGCAATAAAGCGGCTTCCGTATCGGGGAATTGGCCGTCATGCTGTTGCGCAATAATGCGGGCGCATTTCAATAAATTGCGCGCGCGGCTGTAATAGCCAAGTCCGGCCCATGCCGCCATCACCGCATCATCCTGTGCTGCCGCCAAATCTTTGACGGTCGGGAAAAGCTGCAAGAATTTTTCAAAATACGGCTTCACCGTGGTGACGGTGGTTTGCTGCAACATGATTTCAGACAGCCATACATGATACGGCTCCGGCGTCTCATCGCGGCGCGCGCGCCATGGCAAGCTGCGGGCATTTTTGTCATACCAATCGAGTAAAGCGATAACGGGGTCAAATCGGGCGGGCATATGTGCTATGCTAACGCAAAAGCCGATAGGAGCAAGCATGGCCAAAGGGCCGCCGCAAAATTGGCGCGATGTGCCACCGACCAAACCCGCCAAAGGGTTTCAAGGCCGTGCCGTTGGCGCGGTGCTGAAGCGCATTGTCGCGCCGACAATGAAAAAGCGTGGCTTTCGTGAGATTGATATTCTGGCGCATTGGCCGATGATTGTCGGCCAGCAATTGGCTGCTTTGTCTTGTCCCGAACGGATATCGCGGAGTGGGCGGCTGTCGCCCGATGGCGGGGCCGTATTGACGGTAAAAGTCGAAGGGGCAATGGCGTTGGAAGTGCAGCATATGGCGCCGCTTATTTTGGAGCGGATTAATCAGCATTATGGGGCCGGTTCCATCACCCGTCTGAACATTGTGCAGGGGCCGTTGCCACTGGATTATATAAAGGCGCAAAAAGCCCGCTCGACACCGCTTTCCGAAGCTGAATTGGATGATGCGGAAGAAGCCTTGCAGGGGTTTGACAATAGTCGTTTAAAACTGGCTTTGGCGCGGCTGGGCGCGCGCATTCGACGGAAAAATCAACCAAGCGCGCGTTAAGCCCCCAAAACAGGCGTTAAACCGGGGCGAAAGTTTTCCACAGCGGTGCTGCCACAAGCAGGTGAATCAAATTCGGCGTCGGTCGCAGTGCGATATAATCTTATCAACCAATCGATTCGGGAGTTTAGCGTGTCTAAGCAAAATCAAATCATTGCCGCTATTGCGGCGCTCGTTGTTTTGGCCGGTATTGGCTTTATTGTCAGCCAGCCATCGGAGGCCCCGCAAGCGGCTGAGGCATCCATTAGTGACGCGCCGCAAGAAGAACAACAAGCCGAAGCGGCAATTGCGGCAGCGGCAGCGTCTGATTTGGGGGCGTTGGAAACACCGAACCCGCTGGGTGAAATTGTCCTCGGCTCGCCTGATGCGCCGGTAACAATTGTTGAATATTCGTCTCTTACCTGTCCGCATTGTGGCGCGTTTCATCGCGATACTTTGCCGACATTGACCGAGAAATATGTCGATAAAGGCTTGGTGAAATTTTACTTCCGCCCGTTTCCGTTTGACCCTTATGCAACAGCAGGGGCGATGTTGGCGCAATGCGTGACACCGGCAGCGCAAGTTAATTTCCTCGATATTTTGTTCAAACGTCAGCAGCAATGGATACAAGCTGAAAAGCCGATGGATGAATTGCAGCGTCTGGCCAAACAAGCCGGCTTGTCGGAAAGCGATTTTGTTGTCTGCTTGAAAGACCAAAACCGTTTGGATGCGGTGCGCCAAATGCAAGCCGCCGCGGCCGAAGAATTGGGCGTGCGCTCAACCCCGACTTTTTTCGTCAATGGCGAGAAGCTGCAGGGCAACCAGCCATTGGCCGAATTTGAAAATAAGCTGAAGCCGCTTTTGGCGGATATTGAAGGGCAATAATATATGAAGTTCGATCGCCTCCGCCTTTCCGGCTTTAAGTCATTTGTCGATCCGGTTGATCTCGACATTTTGCCGGGCATGACCGGCGTTGTCGGGCCAAATGGCTGCGGCAAGTCAAACTTGCTGGAAGCATTGCGTTGGGTGATGGGCGAGACCTCTTATAAGTCAATGCGTGGCGCCGGTATGGAGGATGTTATCTTCTCCGGTACAAATACACGTCCGGCGCGCAATCATGCCGAAGTTGTGTTGATGCTGGACAATCAAGAACGCGGCGCAACGGCTGAATTTAACGATAGCGATAATATTGAAGTGGTGCGCCGCATTGAGCGCGATGCCGGTTCGGCCTATCGGATAAATGGCCGCGATGTTAGGGCGCGCGATGTGCAGCTTATGTTTGCCGATGCGTCGACCGGTTCGCGTTCCAATTCCTTGGTTAAACAAGGCCAGATTGGCGAGATTATCAATGCCAAGCCGGAAGCGCGGCGCAAAATTTTGGAAGAAGCGGCGGGCATTTCAGGCCTGCATTCGCGCCGCCATGAGGCGGAATTGCGCTTGAACAGTGCCGAGCGTAATCTTGAAAAACTGGGCGAGACCATCACTAATTTGGAAACCCAATTGCGCCAGCTCAAACGCCAGGCGCGGCAAGCCAGCCGTTATAAAAATATTTCCGGCCAAATTCGCGAAGTCGAAGCTTTGGCCCTGCATTTGCGTTGGGCGCAAGCCAGCCAAGCCCTAGAGGCGTGCGAAAGCGAGTTGATTGAAACCCGCAAAACCGTATCGGCCAGCGGCGCTGAATTGGCGTCAGCGGCAACCGCTCAAACCGAAGCGCAAGCGGCGATGCCGGATTTGCGTGAAGCGGAAGCCGCCGCCGCTGCCGGTTTGCGGCGCGTCACCATTGAACAAGAAAATCTCGATGCGGAAGTTGAGCGGGCCGAGCAAATGATTGCGCGCTTGCAGCAGCAAGTAGCGACCATTGCGCAAGATGCAAGCCGCGAGAGCGAGGCTTTTGCTGATGCTGAAGCGCAACTGGCGCGGCTGCAAAAAGAACAGGCGGAAATTCGCGCCTCGATTTCTGATGATGAGGCGGAGGCGGAAGCGCAGGCGGCTGAGGCGTTGGCCGAAGCGGCAGAAAATTTGCAAACCGTCGAAAGTAAATATGACGAGGCCAATCGGGCGGCGGCTGAATTTGAGGCGCGCAAAAGCGCCTTGGAAAAGGCGCTGTCTGAAAATGCGTTGCGGCGCGAGAAATTAGAGGCCGAGCAAAAACAGGCCGATAATGCGCGCGCCGATGTTGAGAATGCGATTGCTTCTGATTTTGATGTCGCGGCACGCCGCGCCGAAATGGAAGAATTGCAAGCGGCTGACGAAGCAGCAAGCAAGGCACTGAGCGAAGCGGAAGCGGCTTATCGGGCGGCACGCGAAGCGCAAAGCGCAGCCGCCGAACCGGTGCGTGAAGCACGCGCTGCATTGGAGCGTTTGGTCGGCGAGCAGTCAGCCTTGGCCAGCCTGTTTGAGCAGCATGATGATGATGAATATCCGGCACTGATTGATGATGTGACGGTAACGCATGGTTTTGAATTGGCACTGGGTGCGGCTTTGGGTGATGAGTTGGACGCCTCGCCGGAAGATGAGGCCCCCGCCAGTTGGGGTAAATTGGGCCAGGATGCGCTGGACCAAAAACTACCGGATGGGGTTGAGGCGCTCTCGGCCTATGTCGCCGGTTCGCCGCTTTTGACCCGCGCTTTATCGCAAGTCGGTTTGGTGGAACGGGCGCAAGGCGAGGCGATGCAAAGCGCGCTTTTGCCCGGCCAAAAACTGGTGACGCGCGAGGGCGATTTATGGCGTTGGGACGGCTATAGTCATATTGCTGAAGCGCCGACAGGTGCTGCCAAACGCTTGGCACAACGCGCCCGCTTGGAAGATTTGGTCGATGAAATTGACACGGCTGAAAAGCATGTCGCCGAGACGGCAGAGACGCAAGAGAATGCCAAGCAAGCGGTTGAGCGCGCGACACTGACACAAGATGAAGCGCGCAAAACGGCCCGCGACGCGCATGCCACGCTGACGCAATCGCAAAAATATTTGGCCGAGGCGGAAGCCGCCGTAGCGACGCAAAACGAAAAACTGAAAGCGCTGGAAAGCAGCGTTAAACGCATTGCTGCCGATGTGCAGGAATTGGACGCGGCAGATACTGAAAACAACCGCGGTTTGCAGGCT
This sequence comes from Alphaproteobacteria bacterium, assembly GCA_965662315.1. Taxonomy (GTDB): domain Bacteria; phylum Pseudomonadota; class Alphaproteobacteria; order RS24; family RS24; genus UBA8337. Next base: position 2,444 of record CBFIHY010000082.1, on the reverse strand, counting down.
TTGGGCGGCGCGCAAGATTTATTGGCGGCGGTTGAAAGCGCGCGGGGTGATGTTGAGGCGGCGCGGCAAGTGCATGGCGAAAAGCGCGCCGAATTGGATGGTTTAAAAAGCCGCCGTGAAGCGCGCGATGCGCGGCTCACCCGTTTGGCCGATGATGTCAATTTGTGGAGCCAGCGACGCGATGCGGCGGCCAAGCATTTGGAAGATTTGGCCGGTCGCCGTGAGGGCCAAGAAAAAGAGCTTGAAGGCTATCAGCAAGTGCCCGACCAATTGGCCGATAAGCGCAAGCAATTGGCTGATTTGATTGTCGAGGCGGAAGCCAAACGCAAGCAAGCCGCCGATGCGCTGGCGATTGGCGAGCAAGCCTTGGCCGAAGCCGATAGCAAGCATCGTCACTTGCAGGCATCAGCCGGTGAAAAGCGCGAGGCGCAAGCGCGGCTTGAGGCGACTTTGGAAGCCAATCAACAAAGGCTGGATGAGACTGCGCAACGGGTGCGTGATGCTTTGCGCATTGAGCCGGAGCAAGCTTTGGCGGTGTCCGGTCACGACCTTGAAAAGCCGTTTCCCGAAGCCGAAGCGATGGAAACCAAGCTTGAGAAACTGCGCCGCGAACGCGAAAATCTGGGCGGGGTTAATTTGCGGGCCGATGAAGAAGCCGGCGAGATTGAGCAGCAAATTAATCAGCTGAGCGGCGAGCATGATGAGTTGAGCGCGGCGATTAATAAATTGCGGCACGGCATTGGCCAGCTGAACCGTGAAGGGCGGCAGCGTTTGCTGGCTGCTTTTGACACGGTGAACGGGCATTTCACGAGATTGTTCACGCAGCTTTTCGGTGGTGGCTCGGCTGAGTTGACCCTGACCGAAAGCGATGACCCGTTGCAGGCCGGTTTGGAAATTCTGGCGCATCCGCCCGGTAAAAAGCCGCAAGTCATGTCGCTTTTGTCGGGTGGCGAGCAAGCCTTGACCGCCATGGCGCTGATTTTTGCCGTGTTCCTGACCAATCCGTCACCGATTTGTGTGCTCGATGAGGTCGACGCGCCGCTTGATGATGCCAATGTTGAGCGTTTTTGCAATCTGGTAAAAGAAATCAGCGAAGAAACCGGCACCCGCTTTTTGCTGATTACTCACCACGCATTGACCATGGCGCGCATGGACCGATTATTCGGCGTGACGATGCAAGAGCGTGGTGTCAGCCAGCTTTTATCGGTTGATTTGTCGACGGCTGAGCAATTTGCTGAGAGCGGCGTTGAGAAAATCGCGGAAAAAGAAAAAATAGAAACAAAATCAAGGGCTTAGATAATGCTCAACCGCTTGACAATCGGAAAGCTTGAAAGTAGTGTGCGCCACAACTGGATGGCGGATTTGCTTGTTTTTGTCGGTGATTCTTACACTGACGCCGTTGGCTAGGGAGGCGAAAATGCCGAAGCGCAAAAGCCTCGACGAGCTACAAGACAAGATATCAGCTACCCGGCGAAAACATCGGCAGCCGGAAGAGCGCCGTGGCAATGTCAATATGTTGGGACTTGCTTGGCGATTTACGGTGGAAATGCTTGCAGGCATTGGGGTCGGTGGTTTTGTTGGCTGGTGGATGGATAAATGGTTCGGCACTGAACCGATATTCATGCTGGTCATGCTGGTGCTAGGTATGGGTGCCGGTCTTATGAATTCAGTCCGCACGGTGAATGAAATGCGCCGTAAGCAGGACGCAATTGAAGCGGCGCGAAAATCTTTCGATGCCGAACGAAACGAGGAGTAAAGCGTGGCTGGCAAAAGTGGAGCTGAAGGGGGCGCTGGTATTGATCCGATGCACCAGTTTGAGGTGCATCCGATTATTGAACTGCCAAGCATCGCCGGTATTGATACTTCTTTTACCAATTCATCGCTTTGGATGGTTTTGGCGGTCGGTCTGGCCAGCCTGTTTATGATTTTCGCATCGCGCCGCACAGCTATTGTGCCGGGCCGCATGCAGCTGATGGGCGAAATGGCCTATAGCTTTGTCGCCAATATGATTAAAGAGAATGTCGGCACGGAAGGGATGAAATATTTCCCGTTCATCTTCTCTTTGTTCATGTTCATTTTATTCTGCAACATGCTTGGCATGCTGCCTTACAGCTTTACCGTCACCAGCCATTTGATTGTTACCTTTGCGCTGGCCGCCACGGTATTTCTGCTGATAACCGGCGTCGGCTTTGCCCGCCACGGCATCGGCTTTTTGAAATTATTTGTGCCGTCAGGCATTCCGGTTGTTTTGCTGCCGCTATTGGTGGTGATTGAGGTGATTTCATATCTCACCCGTCCGGTCAGCCTGTCAGTGCGTTTGTTTGGCAATATGATGGCCGGACACACAATGCTGAAAATTTTCGGTGGCTTTGTGGTTGGACTGGGTTCTGCCGGTCTGGTGCCGCTGGCCATTGCGCCATTTGCCCTGATGGTGGCGTTTACCG
>CBFIHY010000081.1:0-7171 GCA_965662315.1 Alphaproteobacteria bacterium | reverse complement strand
CGGGCAAACCGATTTGCTGGATACGCGCGATGCGGTGAACCATTGGAAAGCGGAAGGTCTCGACTTCACCCGCCTGTTCACCAAAATCGAAGCCGATAAGGAAGTCTATCATTCGCACGGCCAAGAACATCCGATTGACGATATTCTCGACCGCAAGCTGATTGCCGAAGCAATGCCTGCTTTGGACAATAAAACGCCGGTGCAAATCGATACAGTCATCACAAATATTGACCGCTCTGCCGGTACCATGCTGTCGGGCGAATTGGCCCTGCGCTATGGCCATGCCGGTCTGGCTGATGACACCATCTCAGTGAAATTGCGCGGCACGGCCGGTCAAAGCTTCGGTACATTTTTGGCCCGTGGCATTTCTTTCGAGCTGGAAGGCGAAGCCAATGACTATGTCGGCAAAGGCTTGTCCGGCGGACGCATTGCCGTTTACCCGCCGAAAGAAAGCGCCATTGTGCCGGAAGAAAGCATTATTGTCGGCAATACGGTTTTATATGGCGCGGTTGATGGCGAGTGCTATTTCCGCGGCGTCGCCGGTGAGCGTTTTGCCGTGCGCAACTCAGGCGCCATTGCGGTGGTTGAAGGCGCAGGCGACCATGCGTGCGAATATATGACCGGCGGTTGCGTGGTTGTGCTGGGCAATACCGGTCGCAATTTTGCTGCCGGCATGTCGGGCGGCATTGCCTATGTGCTGGATGAAGCCGGCGATTTTGAGACACGCTGCAATATGGCAATGGTTGAATTGGAGCCGGTGACCGGCAATGCCGACATCGCTCTGGACAGCTTGAAAGGCGATATGCGCACCGATGATGCGGCGCGGCTGAAGCGCCTTTTGGAAAATCATGCCCGTTATACAAATTCAAAACGGGCGCAGGAAATTTTGGCCGATTGGGATAATTATCTGCCGAAATTCCATAAAGTCATGCCGACAGAATTCCGTCGCGCCCTCAATGAACTGGCTGAAAGCGAAACCGCTGAGCAGCCTGCCGCAGGAGAGTAAAATGGGAAAACCTACCGGATTTCTTGAACTGGACCGCAAAGACCGCAGCTATCTGCCGAAAGAAGAGCGGGTGCAAAACTTCCGCGAATTTGTCGTGCCGTTGGACGAGAGCGAGCTGAAAGCGCAAGCCTCGCGCTGCATGGATTGCGGCGTGCCCTATTGCCATAATGGCTGTCCGGTTAACAATCAAATTCCTGACTGGAACGACCTTGTTTACACCGGCGATTGGAAAGCGGCGCTGACCAATTTGCACTCGACCAATAATTTCCCTGAATTTACCGGCCGCATTTGTCCGGCCCCGTGCGAGGCCTCTTGCACGCTCAACATTGATGATAATCCGGTGACCATTAAATCGGTCGAATGTGCGATTGTCGATAAGGGCTGGGAAGAAGGCTGGATTGCCCCGCAAGTGCCGGCTACAAAAACCGGCAAAAGCATCGGCGTTATCGGTGCCGGTCCGGCCGGTATGGCGGCCGCGCAACAATTGGCGCGCGCCGGACATGATGTGCATCTTTATGAAAAACACGCTAAAGCCGGTGGCCTGCTGCGCTATGGCATTCCCGATTTCAAAATGGAGAAGCACGGCATTGACCGCCGTGTCGAGCAAATGCAGGCTGAGGGCGTCACCTTCCATTACGACACACAAGTCGGTGTTGATGTGAAAGGCGCCGAGCTTGAAACCAAACATGATGCGCTGGTTTTATCCGGCGGCTCAGAAGTGCCGCGCGACCTGCCTGTGCCGGGCCGCGAGCTGGACGGCGTGCATTACGCTATGGATTTCCTGCCGCAACAAAACCGCCGCGTCGGGCAAGAGCCGATTGGCGAAATTGAGCCGATTTTGGCCGAGGACAAGCATGTGATTGTTATCGGCGGTGGCGATACCGGCTCTGACTGCATCGGCACCAGCTTCCGCCAAGGGGCGCTGTCTGTCACACAGCTTGAGATTATGCCGATGCCGCCGGAAAAGGAAAATAAAGGCCTCACCTGGCCGGATTGGCCGCTGAAAATGCGCACCTCTACCAGCCAAGAAGAAGGCGCGATACGCGACTTCTCTGTGATGACGACTGAAATTATCGGCGAAGACGGAAAAGTCACGGCGATTAAATGCACCAAGGTTGACGAAAACATGGCCCCGATTGCCGGTTCTGAGTTCGAATTGAAAGCCGACCTTGTATTGCTGGCGATGGGCTTTATTCACCCGATTCATGACGGCTTGGTTGACGAATTGGCACTGGAAAAAGACGGCCGCGGCAACGTCGCCGCCGATACGGCAACTTATGAAACCTCACGCGCCAAAGTGTTCGCCTGTGGCGACATGCGCCGTGGCCAGTCGCTGGTTGTCTGGGCCATTCGCGAAGGCCGCCAAGCGGCCCGCGAAGTCGACTTCTTCCTGATGGGGGAAACTGTATTGCCGCGCTAAGCACTTACCGAGCGTAAGCGAGGTTTAGTGCGCCGCGCGCCAGCGACGCGACCACTTTCCCTAAAAAAGAGGGAGCGGAGTCGGCAAGTTAATTCTCTTTCGAAGTAAGCTTGGCCTATGGCCCGCGCGCCGAAACGGGTCGCCATCCGCTAACGCGGATGGACGTTACCCCGAAAAGAAAACAAAAAGCCCGGCCTTTACGCCGGGCTTTTTTTATAAGCTGCGGTTAAAGCAGGGTCTAACTACTCAGCCTCAGCAAATCATCCAAAACCCGCTCGACATGTTTCACCGAATTGCAGGTTTGTTTATGGGTGCTATAGGCGCCGAGTTTTTTCATTTCGCTATCGCCCGTATCCCACACACTTTCCGGTTCCGGATTGAGGAAAATCACCCGACCGGCGCGTTCGTAAAACTCTTTCAGCACCAAATGGCCGGGGTCGCCATAATTGGAGCGCGCATCGCCCAGCACCATAACCGTGGTTTTTTTATCGACACTGTCCAGCGTCGCTTCCGCCAAATCCATCATCGACATGCCGTAATCGGTAGAGCCGCCGCCAAATTGGCGAAGCGCCGCTTCCATCGCCGTTTCAAGGTCATCGCTTTGCAAAAGATCGGTTATCTCACCGGCGCGATTGGAAAACACAAAACTGCGCGTCTTCGGCATCACCTCATCAAGGCTATACAGAAACATCAGAAAAAAGCGCGACACGGCAGCGACCGAACCGGAGACATCGCACAGCACAATCAGCTTCGGGCGGTCGATTTTGACCCGACGCCACGCCAAATTAAACAGATTGCCGTCATAAGCCACATTGGCGCGCATGGTGCGGCGAATATCCAATACGCCGCGCTGCGCCTTTTTGCGCCGCCGCGAATGGCGCGAGGCCAAACGCTTGGCCAGCTTACGAATAAGCTCGCGCATGACTTTCATATCCGATTTATCGAGATTGGACAGCCGAATGCGTGACAGCGCATCTTCGCGCAAAAGCCGACCGGCATTTTTTGTCCGCATGGCAATTTGACGCTCGACAAAGTCTTGCACCGCTTCAAATAATTGCGCACGGCCCTGCCGCAAACGCTCAGCCTCTTCAGTCTCGCCGCCTTCATTCATTTGCCGAATACGCGCGTCCAATTCAGCCAGCCCCATCGCCTCCATAATGCGGCGCGAGAACATGCCTTGCTGGGTAAATAATTTCGCATTGGCCAAACCGGCCTCAGTCGCTGCTTCCTGCATCGCCGCTTGCAAGGCGGCCGTGTCTTGGTTTTGCAGCATCTCGGTCAGCGTCTGATTGGTGTTCGCAGCGTCAGAAGGCCCGCCACCTTGTTGCGGCTGCCCTTCACCCGATTGCTGCGGTTGACCCTCACCCGAATTTTGTTCGGCTGACTTATCATCGGCGGCGTTTTCTTGCTCTTCTTGTTCTTCTTGTTCCGTGCCTTCGCTTTCACTCGAATTTTCACTCGAATTTTCACTGGAGCTTTCAGAAGGCAAGCTTGGCGGGGTTTCTTCAGGCAGGCGGAAATAGCTCTCAAACGCTTCGTCAAAAGCCAGCTTTTCCATTTCGGTTTTGGCCAGCGTTTGGCCCAAAGCGTGTTTTAAAATTTGTCGGTCATCAAAACCAATGGTCTCGAAAATTTCTGCCGCATCCAGCGTCTCGGCCGGCGATACGCGAATATCGGCAGCGCGCAAAATACGGACAAAATCGGCAATCACCGCGCGGCCCCTATTGCGCCGCCGCGCCCGGCTCTTGGCTTTCGCGCATCAGCCGCGGCAATTCACTTTCAACGCTTTCAATATCGGATTTAAATTTCAGCAGCACATTCAGTGTGTTTTTCACAAAATCACTTTCCAGCACATTCATGTTCAACAACACAACCGTGCGCGCCCAATCAATCGTCTCGCTGACCGCCGGTGGTTTTTTCAAATCCATTTCGCGCACCGCTTGCACAAAATTTACCACATTGGTGCGCAGGCCATCATTCAATTCCGGCACCCGTGCTTGCAAGATTGTGTTCTCGCGCTCAGCATCGGGAAACGGAATATAAAGATGCAGGCAGCGCCGCTTCAACGCATCGCCAATCTCGCGGGTATTGTTTGACGTCAGAAAAACCAGTGGCGGCTTTTTCGCTTTTACCGTGCCCAATTCAGGAATGGAGATTTGATAATCCGACAGGATTTCCAAAAGAAAAGCCTCAAACTCATCATCCGATTTATCAATTTCATCAATCAGCAGCACAATGCCATCATCAGCGCGCAGGGCTTCCAAAAGCGGGCGGGTTTGCAAAAACTGCTCAGAGAAGAAAACATCTTCAAAACCGCCGAGGCGGGTCATCGACTCGTCCAGCGTCTTGGCGCCTTGCATGACATCGCCCAGTTTTTCTTTCAAAACCTGCGTATAGAGCAGCTGCTTGCCATATTGCCATTCATAGAGCGCCTTGCCCTCATCCAGCCCTTCATAACATTGCAGCCGTATCATATCGAGGCCGAGATATTCAGCCGTCGCCTTGGCCAATTCGGTTTTACCGACGCCGGGCGGGCCTTCCACCAAAAGCGGTTTTTCCAGCTTTTGCGCCAAAAACAGCGCCGTTGAAATTTGCTCATCGCTGACATAGCCAAGCTTTTCATAGCCTGCCATCAGCGCTTCAATGGCGTCACGCGCCGTCTCTTGCTTACTCATATTTCGCCTCTTTTCGCGAATTTTGTAACACATTATCGCCGTAAAGCGAGATTTAACGCGCCAGCACTTCCAACAAGCCGGGCGTCGCAAAACCGTCTGCCGCCAAGCCTCTATCTCTTTGATAATTGCGTACCGCCGCAATGGTTTGGCGACCCAACACGCCGTCTATATCGCCGGTATCATATCCGGCGCGGCGCAAGCGACGTTGCAATTCGGCAATCTCTTGCGGCAATAGCGGCCGGTCGGCTTGTGGCCAATCGCTTTTAAACGGCGCCGCTCCGAAAAAACGCTGGCTCAAATGCCCGACCGCCAGCGCATAAGCAGGGGCCGTATTATAGCGCAGCAAAACGCGGAAGTTTTTGGTCAGCATAAATACCGGCCCGCGCAAACCGGCGGGAGCAAAAATCGACACCTCGCCCAGCTCATCGCTTATCTCGCGGCCAATCGCCGTGACCCCTTTTTTGCGCCAATGGCCGGCCGCGTGGGTGTTTTTTATCCGCGCTTCAGAAAAATCAAAATCGCTCGGCACCTCGACCTCAAACCCCCAAATCAGGTCGCGCCGCCAGCCCATACGTTTTAAATAATAAGCCGCAGAGGCCAACGCATCGCGCGGCTCGGTCCAAATATCCTTGACCCCATCGCCGGTGCCATCTGCCGCATAATCGGCATAAGTGGTCGGAATAAATTGTGTGTGCCCCATCGCACCGGCCCAGCTGCCTTTGAAATCTTTCAGCGCGACATCGCCGGATTGCAAAATCCTGAGCGCGTAGAGTAATTGCTGGCGACCGAAATCAGCCCGTTTGCCCTCATAGCCTAAAGTCGCTAAAGAGCGCAGCACCGAGAAGCTACCTTTATTGCCGCCATAATTGGTCTCAACCCCCCAAATGGCGATGAGGATACCACGCGGCACGCCGTATTTTTCTTCCAACGCTTCCAAAAACGCTTCGCGCTTTTTCAGCTGTGCGCGGCCCAGCCGCAAACGCTCATCGGTCACCATATGGGTCAAATAAGCCCAAATCGGTTTGACATATTCAGGCTGGCGCGCCGCCAAACGCTGCACTTCCGGGTCCGGCGTCAATTTATCCAGCGCCTTTAAATGCTTTTTGGCAATGCCGTCTTTTTGCGCTTGCTGCTTAATCTCGCTGATGAAACTTTTAAACGCACGATCATTGGCCATCGCCAAAGTCGGGACGCCGATTGTCATAACAAAAGTCATCACGAAAACCATCACACAGGCATATCTTGTTATTTGCCGCCGCAAACGCTCTTCCTCCCGATTGTTTTTCAAACCCGCTTGACCGAATCCGTGCTTTTCAGCAAAGTCACTTTATCGTTGATTCACAGCGCTGCAAGCGCCCAATGATAAGCGCTGCAAGCGCCCCGTCATGAGTGCCACACGCGTCTCACATGAGAGTTTTATGACACAAAAAATCGAAACTGTCGTATTCCCTGTCGCCGGATTGGGGACACGTTTTTTACCCGCCACCAAAGCGGTGCCGAAAGAAATGCTGCCTGTTGTCGATAAGCCGCTCATTCAATGGGCGGTTGAAGAGGCCGCCGCCGCCGGATGCAGACGCTTTGTGTTTGTCTCGGCACCGGAAAAGGGCGCGATTATCAATCATTTTTCCGATGCGCCGCATTATCAAGAGATTTTGCAAGCGCGCGGCAAAACCAAAGAACTGGCACTGTTAAAGGCCGGTCTGCCGGAAAATGCCGAGATTATCGAAACCTATCAAGAACAGCCTTTAGGGCTTGGCCATGCCATTTGGTGCGCCCATGAAGCGACCGGCGATAAGCCCTTCGCGGTGATTTTGCCGGATGATATGGTGCTGCACCCCACCGGCTGCCTATCGCAAATGGTCGCTCGCTATGCGGCACTTGGCGGCAATATGGTGGCGGTTGAAAACGTCCCTGCCGACCAAACCCATCGCTATGGCGTGCTGGACCATGGGCCGGAAAGCGCCGGAGCTGACACGATTGTCGAAGTTAAAGGGCTGGTCGAAAAGCCGGCCCCCGAAGAGGCCCCGTCAACCTTGGCGATTATCGGGCGTTATATTCTGGCGCCGGAGA
>CBFIHY010000080.1:0-7172 GCA_965662315.1 Alphaproteobacteria bacterium | reverse complement strand
TGATTTTGACGGCGACCGTATCGCCAAAGTGCTGGCCCGTGCCGGTGTTTGTTCGCGGCGCGATGCCGAGCGGATGATTGCCGATGGACGGGTAGCGGTCAATGGTCGGCGGCTGGATACACCGGCGCTGAATGTGACGCCGAGCGACCATATTACCGTTGACGGCAAGCCGGTTGGCGAGCCGGACCCGCCGCGTCTTTGGCGCTACCATAAACCGGCCGGTCTGGTGACCACCAATCGCGACCCGCAAGGCCGCGAGACAGTGTTTCAAAAACTGCCGGCCAGCCTGCCGCGCGTGAATGCGGTCGGGCGTTTGGATATTAATACCGAAGGGCTGCTTTTGCTGACCAATGATGGCGGCATGAAGCGGTTTTTGGAATTACCCAGCACCGGTTGGTTGCGCCGCTATCGGGTGCGCGCTTTCGGCAAGGCCGATGAAGCGCGACTGAAGGCATTAAAAAAGGGCATTGAGATTGACGGCGTTCAATATCGCTCGATTGATGCCAGCTTGGAGCGCGTGCAAGGCGGCAATGTGTGGCTGACCATGGCGCTGCGTGAGGGCAAAAATCGTGAGATTAAAAAAGTGCTGGAAGCGCTGAATTTGAAGGTGAACCGGCTTATCCGGCTCAGCTTCGGGCCGTTTCAATTAGGGCAATTGGAAGCCGGCACGGTTGAGGAAGTGCCGCGCCGCGTCTTGCGCCAGCAGCTTGGTAAAAATTGGCAGGCGATTGTTGATGGCACGATACCCAGCGGTGATGCGGCTAAAAATGACGCGCCGATAGATGAAGACGCGCGAGGCACTCATAAGGATAACCGCAAAGACAGTCGCAAAGACAGTCGAAGAGATAGCGATCGGCGACGGGGTAAACCGGCAAGCGGCAAACCCGGAGGCAATAAGCCCAGAGGTGATAAGCCCAGAGGTGATAAATTTAAAAGCGATAAACCGCGCGATGGCAAACCCCGCGGCAAAGGAAGTCATGCGTCTGATAAGCGGTGAATGGGGCGGTACGCGATTGGTTGCGCCAAAAGGGCGTGGCACGCGCCCGACCACTGACCGCAATCGCGAAGCACTTTTTTCCATGCTTGCATCACGATTGGATTTTCACGGCTGCCGCATTTTGGACGGCTTTGCCGGCTCCGGTGCCTTGGGTCTTGAGGCCTTATCGCGCGGCGCGGCGCATTGCGTTTTCATTGAAAATGATTTTGCCGCCTGCGCGGCGGTGAAGGAAAATATTGCCGCTTGTCGCGCCGAGGATAAGACACAGCTGATCCGTCGCGATGCGCGCAAGGTGAATTTCAAAGCTGAATACGGCGCCATGCCGTTTGATGTGGTGCTGCTTGACCCGCCTTATGGCAAAGGGTTGGCCGAGGCGGCGCTGCCATTATTGCGCGACGCGCTGGCCACGAATGCGCTTTTGGTGGTTGAAGAAGATAAGCGTAATGCATTTATTGTGCCGCCGAATTACGCCGAAATTGAACGGCGGATAAAAGGGGATACGCAGTTGGTATTTCTTGCACCGGCGTGATAGCTTCATAATCAACAAAAACACGGCCCAAGAAAAATAAGGAATGCGCCATGCCCTTTGATAAAGGTAAATTTGTCTCCGACTTCACCGATAGCGGCATGGAAGAAGCGCAAGCTGAACTGCTGGCTGACAATCAGGCGAGTTTGCTGGGGCAATTGGCTGAAAAACAAGACATAGCTGAACTGCAAGAAAAATTATCTGCGGAGCGCCGCGTATTGGACGAAAAAATATCTGATGCTGCGGACATAATGCGCCGCGAAGTAAACGACCAAACGCAGAAAACCCGTCTGTTGATTGACGATGTGCAATCGGATGTCAAGAAAACCGAAGCGCGTTTGGAAGGCTTGGTGAGAAGCGGCTTCGCCATGGTCAATTCAAAGTTTAATGTTTTGGCCTTATCCAATACCGCCGTCATTATATCGGTAATCGGCTTTATGTATTTCTTGATGCAGGGGTAAAAGCGCCCGAAGCTGCTTTTATCTAACTAGAGCCCTTATACCGCACCCGCCTTCAGCGCATATTCCCAGCCCATGTCGGATAGCGGTTTGACGCGGTCTTCCATGGCGGCGGCGTGGGCGTTGGATGCTGTGCCATCGCGCACACGCCCGACAATGCCTTGCAAAATACCGGCCAGACGGAACATGTTATAGGCGATATAATAATCCATATTCTCAATGCCATCGCGGCCCGTATGCTCGCAATAAAGCCGCGTATATTCTTCCGCATCGGGAATATTGGCAGCAGCGAAATCAATATCTTTCAGCGTATTGGTGCTGCCCGCATCGTTCGGCATATACCATTGCATCAGATGATAGGTGAAGTCGCCAAGCGGGTGCCCCAAGGTTGATAATTCCCAGTCGAGCACAGCCGCCACTTGCGGCTTATCGGCATGCAGCACCATATTATCGAGGCGATAATCACCATGCACAATCGACACTTCATCACTGCCCGGAATATTATTCGGTAGCCAGTCAATCAGCTTGTTCATGCTGGTAATTTCTTGCGTTTCCGACAATTGATATTGCTTGGTCCAGCGCGAAATTTGACGGGCAAAATAATCACCGGGCTTGCCGAAATCATCCAGCCCGATGGCGCTGTAATCAGTATTGTGCAAATCCGCCAGTGTTTTGATTTTCGCTTCAAAAATAGCGCGGCGGCCTTCGGTCGGAATATCCGGCAATTGCGGGTCCCATAAAATGCGCCCCTCAACCATATCCATAATATAAAAAATCGTGCCGACAATGCTCTCATCTTCGCATAGGCAATACGTGCGCGGCACTGGAAAACCGGTCGAACCAAGCGCGGTGATAACTTTATATTCGCGGTCAACCGCATGCGCCGATGGCAGTAATTTGCCCGGCGGTTTACGGCGCATCACATATCTTTTGCTCGGCGTTACCAGCTGGTAGGTCGGGTTGGATTGGCCGCCTTTAAATTGGCGCACTTCCAATGGCCCTTCAAAACCGTCAACATGGGCGGCCATATAGTCTTCAAGATTTTTCTCATTGAATTTATGCGTGTCGGCAACATCTTTTGTGCCGCCAAATTTTTCGACGCCTTCATCCTGCATTTGTCTCTCCCTCAACGCTGTTCGCGCGCAATCTCCCTATAGCCGATATCGCGGCGGCAAAATCCTTGCGGCCAGTCAATCGCATCGACGCCAGCATAAGCCTTCGCCTGCGCTTGTGCCACTGTTTTGCCGCGCGCCGTCACATTCAATACGCGCCCGCCAATTGCCGTGATGGTGCCATCCTCAGCCTTTGCCGTGCCCGCATGAAACACCACTGTCTCGCTATCGACCTTATCCAAATCGCCAATGACCGTGCCTTTATCATATGCGCCCGGATAGCCGTTTGCCGCCATCACCACCGTCATCGCGGTTTCTGCATGCCAATCAAGCTGAATATCAGCCAGTGAACCGGAGGCGGCGGCTTTCAGGGCCGGCACAATATCTGACTTCAAACGGGTCATCAGCACTTGGCATTCCGGGTCGCCGAAACGGGCATTATATTCGACCAATTTCGGGCCTTCCGGCGTCAGCATCAAACCGGCATAAAGCACGCCGCGATAGGGCGCACCGCGCCGCTTCATCGCCGCCAAAGTCGGCGTGATGATTTTCGCCATGGTCTCGTCAATCAGCGCATCAGTCATAATGGAGGCCGGTGAATAAGCCCCCATGCCACCGGTATTGGGGCCGCTATCGCCATCGCCGACCCGCTTATGGTCTTGCGCCGTCGCCATGGGCAGGGCGGTTTCGCCATCGCATAAAACGAAGAAGCTGGCTTCCTCGCCGGTCATAAATTCTTCGATAACCAATTCGGCACCGGCCTCGCCAAATGCGCCGTCGAAAATATCTTCAACCGCATCGCGCGCGGTTTGCATATCTTCGGCAATAATCACGCCCTTACCGGCGGCCAGTCCGTCGGCCTTCACGACGATTGGTGCGGCCCCTTTTGCAATCGGCAGTGTATCCAGATAATCCAGCGCGGCGCAGGCATTGTCAAAACGGCCATAAGCGGCGGTTGGAATATCCGCCTCGGCGCACATATCTTTGGTATAGCCTTTTGAGCCTTCCAGCTTGGCCGCTTCAGCGCCCGGCCCGAAAGCGGCGATATTGGCGGCGCTCAAATCATCGGCCAGACCGGCAACCAAAGGCGCCTCCGGCCCGATAACCACCAAATCAATCGCCTTGTCTTGGCACAATTTTATCACCGCGGCATGGTCGGCCATATCCAGTGCAATATTTTCAGCCATATCGGCCATGCCGCCATTGCCCGGCGCGCAATATAAAGTGCCAAGCACGGGGCTTTGGGCAATTTTCCACGCCAGCGCATGCTCGCGCCCGCCCGAGCCCAATACCAATATGTTTTGTTTTCCACTCATAATCTTTGTCTCTTATGCAAACCGTGCGAAGATAAGCCAGCAACATATCACAGTAACGGGCTAAGCGAAAAACAGTGAGCGCATACGGCGATAATCTTGTGGAACTTACCGTTTCGGAATTGTCAGGTCAGGTTAAAAGACTGGTCGAAGACAGTTTTGGGCGGGTGCGGGTGCGCGGCGAATTGGGCCGCGTATCGCGTCCGGCGTCCGGCCATGTTTATTTTGATGTGAAAGACGATAAAGCAGTGCTGTCCGGCGTTATGTGGAAGGGCACGGCGCAGAAATTGGCCATGCAACCGGAGCAAGGGCTAGAGGTTATCGTCACCGGCAAGCTGACGACATTTGCCGGTCAGTCACGCTATCAAATGATTGTTGAAGCGATGGAACCGGCCGGCGAGGGGGCGCTGATGGCGCTGCTGGAGGCGCGCAAAAAGCAATTGGCGGCGGAAGGCTTGTTTGATGAAAGCCGCAAGCAGGACTTGCCTTACTTGCCGGAAACCATTGGCGTGATAACCAGCCCGTCCGGCGCGGTGATACGCGATATTTTGCATCGACTGGCCGATCGTTTTCCGCGCCATGTGCTGGTCTGGCCGGTGCGCGTGCAGGGCGAGACTTGCGCCGAAGAAGTGGCCAAAGCGATTGCCGGATTTAATGCGTTGCCCGAAAACGGGCCGATAGCCAGACCCGATGTGCTGATTGTCGCGCGGGGCGGCGGCAGTCTGGAAGATTTATGGGGTTTTAACGAAGAAATTGTCGCGCGCACGGCGGCGCAATCGGATATTCCGCTTATTTCTGCCGTCGGTCATGAAACCGATACGACATTGGTCGATTTTGCGGCCGACCGCCGTGCCCCGACGCCGACCGCTGCGGCTGAAATGGCGGTGCCGGTGCGGGCTGATTTGGCGGCGCAAATAAATGATTTTGAAACCCGCTTGCTGCGCGGGCAGACCCGGCGACTGGAGCAGGCACGCAATCATTTGGACGGCTTGGCGCGCGGCCTGCCAAAGCTGGAAGACATGCTGGCTTTGCCCGCACAAAGGCTGGACGCGGTGGCGCAAAGATTGGCCGGTGGTCTGCAAGCCAATATTAATAAGCAAGCTGCGCGTTTGGCACAAAGTGCGGCGCGACTGACACCGGCCGCTTTGCAAACACGCATGCGCTATGCCGATGAACGCGTGCAATCGCTGATTGCGCGGGCAGCGCGGCAAATTGAAGTGGGTCTGCAACAACACCGCGCAGGTCTCGAAGCGATTGCCCGCCAGCTCAGATTATTGAGCCATGAAAATGTGCTGGAACGCGGCTTTGCCTTGGTATTGGACGAGGCGGGAAAGCCGGTGCGCCAAGCGGCGCAGGCCAAAACCGGCAGTCTGTTGGATATTCGTCTGGCCGATGCGCAGCAAATATCGGCGCGGGTGGAAGAAGCCGGCAAAGCGGCTTCACCCGCAAAGTCGGCGGCGGAAAAACCGAATGCGGCCAAAAAAACCAAAGCCAAATCGTCTGGTGATGATGGCCAGGGTCAGCTATTGTAGCGCCAAAGGGAGCAAGATATGGCAGGCGGCGAAGCAAAAATAAGATATCTCGATGGCGATTTTGACGTGATGATGCCCGGCGCCTATGTGCTGTGTGCGATAACCGGCAAACAAATCGCGTTGGAAGATTTGCGCTATTGGAGCGTGGCACGCCAAGAAGCTTATATTGATGCCGAGGCGTCCATGCAGGCGGAACTCGATAATGCTGCGCAAGGCTAGCCTGTTTTTCAGTTACTTGTTTTTGCCGCTTGCCTGTTTGGCGATGCCGCTGACCGCCTTGGCGATGCAATTGCCGAACGATTATGTGAAAGCGCAAAGCGGGCAATTTGCGCAGGGCGGATTAATAGTGCTGCATTTGCACGAAGATGTAGCGGTTAAGCTGAACGGCGCGGCCTTGCCTCAAATCAATAACCGTACGGTATTGGGTTTTGGCCGCGATGCGGAGACGCAGCAGATATTGTCTTTCACGCGAAGGGGCCGCACCGAGCAAGTGACGGTGAAGCTTGAAAAACGCAAATATAATATTCAACGCATTGACGGGCTGCCACCGGCCATGGTGACGCCGCCCGAAGAAGCATGGCCGCGCATTGCCCGTGGCAGCAAATTAAAACGCGCAGCGCGCGCCATTGCCAGCCAACATGACGGCTTTGCCGAAGGGTTTGTTTGGCCGACCAAGGGCCGGGTCACCGGCGTTTATGGCAGCCAGCGTTTTTATAATAGCGAGGCGCGGCGGCCACATTTCGGAATAGATATTGCCGCAGCGCGGGGCACGCCCGTGCGCGCACCGGCGTCCGGCACGGTCACGCTGGCTGAGCCGGATATGTATTTTGAGGGCGGTTTGGTTTTTATCGATCACGGCCTGTCGGTGACCTCGGCCTATATGCATCTCGACAGTTTGAAGGTGAAAGTCGGCGACCAAGTGAAGCGCGGTGATGTGATTGCGACCGTTGGCTCGACCGGGCGTTCAACCGGTCCGCATCTCGATTGGCGGGTGTTTTGGCGTTCTGCGCGCATAGATCCGGCGCTGCTGGCCGAAGGTCAACCAGACCAATAGAGACCTATCAGTAAGATTTATACAGCCGATTGGCTTGCCCATCGGCAATCGCTTGCTCAATCGCGGTCAGCAAGGTGGCTTCCTGCTCAATCTTCAATGCGATTTTCAACACATGCGCTTTTTCAGCCAAGCGACCGCGGGCACTGTCGGGCGCAGCGCTTTTCAGCCGCGCCATATCTT
>CBFIHY010000079.1:0-7213 GCA_965662315.1 Alphaproteobacteria bacterium | reverse complement strand
GTGCGTGGAAATCGGCTCTTATTGCGGCAAGTCGACAATTATTCTCGGCACGGCGTGCCAGAAAGCCGGTGGGGCTTTGCTGGCGATTGACCATCATCGCGGCTCGGAAGAAAACCAGCCGGGCGAAGAATATTTCGACCCTGATTTGGATGATGGCGAAGGCGGCATGTCGTCTTTATTGCAGTTTCGCGCCAATATGCGCCGCGCCGGTCTCGAAGACACGGTCATTCCCGCGCTCAGCCCGTCGCAAGTGGTGGCGCGCCTGCCAATGGCGGCACCGGCTCTCGTTTTCATAGATGGCGGCCATTCCATGCCTGCCGCTTTGGCCGATTGGCGCAATTGGGGCACGCGGGTGATGCGCGGCGGTTTACTGGCCATTCATGATGTGTTTCCCAATCAGGCAGATGGCGGTCGCCCGCCGCATGAGATTTACAAGCTGGCACTGCATAGCGGCCTGTTTGAAGAGGAAAAAGCGGTTAAATCTCTGCGGATTTTACGGCGGCTTTAGGGCAAATTTAGCGGGCGGTCAGCACCTCGCAAGCGGGGGTGATTTTCAGCACTGCATCATGCGCCAAAATAACCGCGCCGGCGGTCCAAGCGGGGCGTTCGACCGGCCAAAATGCGCCTTGCTCAACTTGCCGGCCCATCCAATAGGCGCCGTTGTCATCGCGAAATTGCGCCAGCCAGCCCAGCATTTCTTGCGCCTTTTCTTGCTGCCCATGCGCCACCAGCGCCATGATAAGCTCTGCCGTTTCAGCCACTGTCACCCAAGGCTCGTCTTCGACACAGCGACAGCCAAAACCGTCAATCACGAAATCATCCCACCGCGCAGACAGCCGCGCCGCCTCTTGGTCATGGCTCAGCGCGCCCGAGAGAACCGGATAATACCAATCCATCGAATAGCGCGTCTTCGGCTCCCATGTGCGGTCAAAACGCTGCGGCTTATTTGCCAGCGCATCAGCCAGCTTTTCGCGCGCCGCGCGCCATGTGCTTGCCTCATGGCCCAGCGCATCAGCCAATTTTTCAGCGCATATCAGGCTTTTATGAATGGAGCTATTGCCGGTCACCAGCGCGTCATCTTCGGGCGTTTGCGGGTCGGGCGCGGTCCAGCGAATATCGCCATCGGGCGATTGCAGCGCGACGACAAAATCAATCGCCGCCTTCACCATCGGCCAATTGGCGGCGGCATAATCAATATCGCCGTGCAATTTATAATGATGCCAAATGGCGGTGGCGATATAGGCGATGAAATTGGTGTCGCGGACCTTATGGCCCTCCTCAACACCTTGCATGGTGAATTGGTGCAGCTCTTCATCAATTGGCACGGCGCTGCCCAATTGCCCCCACCAAGAGCCGTCTTCGGCTTGGCTATTGCGCAAAAAAGCAATCGCGTGTTCGGCCGCCGCGCGCTCACCGATAAGGTTCAGCCCCATCGCCGCTTCCAAATGGTTCCACGGGTCGATGACACCGTTTTGAAACCACGGGATAGAGCCGTCAGGGTTTTGCAATGCCAGCATGGTGTCGCGCGCACCGGCAAAATATTCGGGGAAATTACCGTCGGTCAAAACGCTCATATGGCGGGCTTTTCAAAATACAGAACGACGCTTTTGCCCATGAGCGGGTCGGCCAGCGCCGAGAGCGCGCGCAGGGGCAGGGGGTTTTTCAAAATCTCAACTTCCAGCAATTTTTTATAGCCGCGCACCAGCAGGTTTTTGTCATTATTGACGCCAACCGCGCAGCGCAGCCACCAATAGGGGCTGTGCAGGCCGTGCTTTAAATGCTTGCCGTTAAAGGAAAAGCCGAGTGCTTCAAAATCAGCCCGCAAATCGGCAGCGCGGAAAATCCGCACATGGCCGCCCGGTGTGTTGTGATATTCTTCTGAAAACAGCCAGCAAATTTTTTCCGGCCAGCCATGCGGCACGGAAATACCGATTTTGCCACCCGGTTTCACAATCCGCCAAATTTCCGTCAGCGCACCTTGGTAATCGGGAATATGCTCCAGCACTTCCGAGCAAATCAGCCGGTCGAATTGATTGTCGGCAAACGGCAATTGCAGCGCATTGCCGACCATTAAATCATAGCGGCGGCGATGTCCGGTTTGCGGTTGCAAATCGGGATGCGCCGCAAAACCTGCCTCGGTGATTTTGACATCATCAAAACCCAAATCGAGGCCGACGGCGCGGCAGCGTTTTTCAAAATAAGCGGCATGTGTGTGGCGGCCATGGCCGCAGCCCAAATCAAGCAGCGTATGGCCGTCTTGCAAATCCAGCTTTTTGAGGTCGATGGTTTGCATGGTTTATAGCGAAACGCCGTGATGCGCGGCCAAAGTGCGGCGATAAAGGGCGACAACGTCGCGCGCGCACCGCTCCCATTTAAAGCTATCGAGAATATGCTGGCGGGCCGCGACGGACATTTTTTCGCGCCGCGCCGGGTCTTTCAGCAATGCATCAATCGCATCGGCCAAAGCAGTCGGGTTGGAATGCGGCATCACAAGTCCGGCATCACCGACCACTTCCGGCAGCGAGCCGCCATTCGTCGCAACCAAAGGCACGCCGCAAGACAAGGCTTCACCGGCCGGAAACCCGAAACCTTCATAAACAGATGGCGACACGGCAATGGTCGCTTCGGCATAAAGGTCGCGAATATCTTCGCCGGTCAGGCCGGAGACGAATTTCACCCGATCGCGAATACCGAGCCGGTTCAACTCATCCATGGTTTGCCCTTCGCGCAATCGTCCGACAACCAGCAATTCCAAATCGGGATGCTCAACCAATAGGCTGTTATAGGCGCGAATGAGATAAATCAGCCCTTTGAGCGGCACGTCGGCGCTGGCTGTCACCATCAGGCGATTGGTCTTGCGCTCAATATGCGGCTGCGGGGTAAATAATTCATGGTCAATGCCATGATGAATACGGGTCATCCGTTCAGCGGCAATGCCGAAATCTTGTTCAACATCGCGCTTGGTGCTGTCAGAAACAACAATGAGCGGGTCAAGCTGGCGCGCCACTTTGATTTGCATATTGAGGAAGGAATACCAGCGCCATTTCAAAAATTTGATATGTGGCCATTTGGCGTGCGCAATATCGATGCGCTTATCCATGGTAATCGGATGATGAATTGTGCCGACCACCGGCAATCCCATATCGCGCAAATCCAACATGCCATAACACAGCGTCTGATTGTCATGCATGATGTCATATTGGTCGATTTTATCGCGCATATAATCGGCCATGCGAACGCCGAATGTATAAGGCTCAGGAAAGCCGCCCCAATTATGGCTCCACCATTCAAATAAATCGGTCTTGTTTGATAAAATATCGCGATTGAGGCAGGTAATCGGATTTTCCCGCGCATACATATCCAAAGATGGCAGTTTAATCAGCCCGACACGCTCATCCAATATCGGATAGGGCGGGCCTGAAATAACATCAACATGATGACCGAGGTCAACCAATGCTTTTGAAATCAGCCGCATATAAATGCCCTGGCCGCCAGTATGCGGGTCAGAGCGATAGCTGGGCAAAAGAATACGCAAAGGGGCGTCGCCCTTAATCGCTTCAATGGGTATGGCACCGGCCTCGCCAATGCGTGTTTCCGGACGGTTCATGAAGTCCCCAAAACATTAATACGAATTTGGCGCGACTATAAGTGGCTATCGGGTCGGCCTCAAGGGTTCACGCGGTTTTTTTCAAGCAAAACGCCGCAGCACCCAATCTTGCATTAATGCTGCCAATTGCTCCGGTTGCTCATTTTGTGTCCAGTGGCCGCAATTATCAATAATATGGGTTTCCAAATCATCGACATAAGCCGACATGCCTTCGGCCATTGAGGGCGGCAAGACGCGGTCATCAGCCGCGCAAATCATCAGGCTGGGTTGTGGCACTTTTTGTTCCACGCCTTCGCTCATCTGCCAATTGCGGGTAAAATTGCGATACCAATTTATGCCACCGCGAAAACCGGCGCGTTTAAATCCGTCGAGATAATATTGAAAATCTTCCGCATCAAATAGCGGCACGCCGGGCCATGTCTCTTCATCATCTTTAAGCATGTTGAGCAGTTCAATGCGCGTCCACGCATCGCTCGGCAATTCGGTCTGTTGTTCCAAACCGCCGCTTTGGCGATACATCATCTTTAGCAAGCGTGCCGGATCGGCATCAAACACCGCTTCGGCGCGGCCATAATCTTGAAACATGGCAATATAAAAATCATCGCCCATCGCGCCGCGCATCAGTTTTATCGGGTCATCGCTGAGGCGCGGAATAAACGGCGTATTGACGCCGATAAGACCGGCAATGCGGTCGGGCTGATGAAACGGCAATTGCCAAATCATAATGCCACCCCAATCATGGCCGACAAATATCGCCTTTTCAATTTCATAGGCATCCAGCAGATGCGCCATATCGCCGGTCAAATGCGGCATATCATAAAGCGCAACACCGCTTTCATCGCCGTTATCGTTTAATGCTTTGCCGGTCATACCAAAGCCACGCTGCTCGGGCACAATCACGTGCAATCCGGCATCAACCAAAAGCGGCACCACTTTGCGCCAGCTATAAGCCAGTTCCGGCCAGCCGTGACAAAGCACCAGCGAGGGCAGGTCATCGCGCTTTTCACCGGCTTCAAAAACCGCCATGCGCAAATCCGGCAGGTCGAGATATTGAGGGTTTCGCCAATCAATCATCGCGTCAGATTAGCCTATTTTTTCATTAAGTAATCGGCTTTTTTCGCTGCGCGAATATCGCTCAAGCACGGCTCGTCATCCGTATAGAGAAAGGCGTAAATATAGCCGTCATCGCCATCCATCACCAAACGGCAAAAGCCCAGCTCACTATCGGGTTTATTTTTCGGACATTCGGCCAAATCAAGATGCGGAATATTGCCTTCAAATTCTGAATAAGGCACCGGACAATCAGCCGCCATAGCGGGCGCGATGAGCCATGAACAAGCAAATGAAAGAGACAATAAAAACCGCATGATTAACCTCCGCTGCGTGACTTGGTGAACGGCAAAATACGCGCCGGTCCTTTTGGCTGAGCCTGCGGCGTGCTGCGCGGCTCAAGAATGGTCACTTTAGCACATTGCGCGCGCGCCTGTTGCATCATTTGCAAAGTGGAGGCCTTGGTACCGAGAAGACGTGTCATGGGAAGAAATCCGTAATCCGTTAATATGCAATTGATAATCATTATTAAATAGAGAACTGAGGTTGTCAACATCAATCGAGGTGTCAGGGGTCGTAAAGAGCAAGTGATAAGAGGAAACGGGGGAAGAAGAAACCTAACCCCAAAGCTTAGCTTGCGGTGGATGCACCATTGCCCCGTCATAGCGCAGGCCGTGCTCGCGGTCTTTGGCCAGCCAAAGCGGGCCATCCAAATCAATCAAATCGGCATATTGCGCCAGCAACATGGCCGGCGCCATCGACAGCGAGGTAGCGACCATGCAGCCGACCATAATTCTGCGGCCATCGGCCTTGGCCGCTTCGGCGCACGCCAAAGCCTCGGTCAATCCGCCGGTTTTATCCAATTTCAAATTAACCCAATCATAGGCGCGCGGCAGAGCGACCAGCGAACCACGATCATGAACACTTTCATCGGCGCAAAATGGCAGCGCGATATCGGCCAATCCGGCTTCTTGTTTTTGCGGCACCGGTTGCTCGAAAAAAATCACCCCATAGCGGCCAAGCTGGTCGGCATAGCGAGCCAGCTCATCTATCTGCCAGCCTTCATTGCTGTCGACAATAAGCTGCGCGTCAGGCCGCGCTTCAGCAACCGCAGCCAGTCGCGTAATGTCGGCCATGACGCCGCCCGTGCCGCCCAGCTTCACTTTTAACAGCGGATAGGCTTTGGCATTTTCTGCCTGCGCTGCCATTTTATCGGCATCATCAATAACAATGGTAAAGGCAGTGGTTTTGGCTTGCGGGTCAAGCTTGGCCAATTTGGCGGCACTTGTATTTTGCTGCTTGGCTTCCAAATCCCACAGCGCGCAATCAATCGCATTGCGCGCCGCGCCCGGCAATAACGCATCGCATAAGGCTTGCCGGCCCAGCCCGCCTTCTAAAGCTTTCTGCACGCTTTCCACCGCAGCGGTAACGGTTTCCATGGTCTCGCCATAACGCCGATAGGGCACTGCTTCCCCGCGACCGGTTATCGCGTTCTCACTTATTTCAACGACCAGAACATCGGCGCTTATTTTTGTGCCGCGGGCAATGGAGAAGCGTTGTTTGAGCGGCCAGCTTTCGGCCCGAATGGTCAGTTTTCGATTGATTGACATGAAGGCACTATGCCGCGCCGCAACACTTGCCCTCAAGATAAATTTCCGTATATTCATGGTGAAATTTAGGGAGACAATAATGGCGAAGATTACTTTTGTCGGTTCAGACGGTACAGAAACAGTATGCGAAGGCAATGACGGCATGACCCTTATGGAAGTTGCCATCAAAAATTCAGTTGTCGGTATTGATGCTGATTGCGGCGGCGCGTGCGCCTGCGCCACGTGCCATATTTATGTTCGCGATGACTGGAAAGACAAAACCGGTGAGCGTGAAGAAATGGAAAGCGATATGTTGGACTTCGCCTTTGAGGTGAAAGACAGCAGCCGCTTATCTTGCCAGATTAAAATCAGCGATGCGCTGGATGGTTTGGTTGTTGATGTTCCGGAAAAGCAATTCTAAGCAATTCGCGGCTTTTCTAGCGTTTATCAAAAACGCCATATTCATACGCGATTGAGCTTTCAATAAGCTGTCGCCAGACCGGCTCGGCAATTTCTTTTGCCAGGCCGGTTTTTTCTGCTTCGGCCAAAACCAGACTTACCACTTCTTCAATCCGCGCTTCATCGCGCACCGTATCGCGGTTCGGTTTCACCGTGCCGGCGGCGGCAATCAATTTTTGACGCTCAGCCAATAGCGCCACAAGGCGTTTGTCCAATGCGTCTATTTGTTCTCTTATCTCGCCCATTTCAGGGCATGGAAGCGGGGCACGCTGGCTCATCAGTCATCCATCCATTTTGCGTGTTTCATGCCTTGGCGCACATAATCATAGCCGGTAATCAGCGTCAGGCCGGCCGCCAGCCATAATAGGCTGAGGCCGATTTCCGGCGCGTAATGAATAATCATCCGACCGGTCTCATCAATCAGCAAAAAGCCGATAGCAATCATTTGAATGGCGGTTTTATATTTGGCCAATGTCGAGACCGGCAGGGCAACCCGCAATTCCATTAA
>CBFIHY010000078.1:0-7232 GCA_965662315.1 Alphaproteobacteria bacterium | reverse complement strand
CTCAGCCGCCGCAATAATGCTGGTGCAGCCGCCCATGGAATGACCGCCCAGCCAAATTTTTTGCCCATGCGCGTCATGCAAATGTTCCAATAGCGCAATCAGATCGCGGGCATAAATATCCCAGCCGCTCATTTTTTCAGGCTGCGCTGTCCAATCTGTGTGGCCATGGCCGCGTGCATCCCACGCATAAATATCAAATTGCGTCGCCAAAGGGGTCAATAGCGGCGCGTAAGTATGGCCGTTAAACCCATTGGCATGCGCCCAATGCAAAACCGGGCGTTCGCTGGGTGCGTCCTGCCAAGAATATAAAGAAAGCGTGCCGCTATTATCATGCGGTAAGGATAATTGACTATGGTTCATTTTTATCTCATCTGACTGTGACGCAATATGCGTCACTGGCCGGAAAAAGCAAACCGGCAGCGCATGTCGCAGCGGCTTTTCAAGTGCCATTCCCATATCCTGGCAGCTTGGGGTTTTTGCTCATATATGCTAGGCAGCATTAAGTTTTTGCCAGCAACCCGTTTGAAAGCCAGCATAGAATGCAAATCTATCTGCCGATTGCCGAAATGAGTGCCAATATCATGACGCTGATTGGCATGGGCGGGCTTGTCGGTTTCATGTCGGGCATGTTTGGTGTCGGCGGCGGGTTTTTGATGACGCCGCTGCTTATTTTTATCGGCGTGCCGCCGGCCGTCGCCGTGGCCAGCGAAGCCAATCAAATTGTTGCCTCTTCCGTATCGGGCGGTCTTGCCTATTGGCAGCGCCGCGCCATTGATGTGCCGATGGGGCTGATTTTAATGAGCGGCGGTGTCGCCGGTTCTTATAGCGGCGTGCAGATTTTTAAAACCTTGCGCGCGGTCGGCCAAGTCGACCTGCTGATTTCATTATCTTATGTGCTGTTTTTATCCGTCATTGGCGCGCTGATGTTGCGCGAAAGCGTGCAAGCCTTAAACGCCAGACGGCTCGGCAATCCGGTGCGCGCGCGCCGCCCCGGCCAGCATAGCTGGGTTTTGGGCCTGCCGTTTCGCATGCGGTTTCGCCAATCAAAACTTTATATCAGCGTCATTCCGCCCATTTTCATCGGCTTTTTTGTCGGCATGATGTCGGCGATTATGGGGGTTGGCGGCGGCTTTATTATGGTGCCGGCCATGATTTATATTTTGCGCATGCCGACCAATGTGGTTATCGGCACCTCCTTATTTCAAATTATTTTTGTCACCGCCTCGGTAACGATTTTTCATGCGGTGGAAAACCAGACCGTTGATATTGTGCTGGCTGTCTTATTGATGATTGGCGGGGTTATCGGCGCGCAAATCGGCGCGGTTGTCGGGCAACGTTTGCAAGGCGAACAATTACGCGCCCTTTTGGCCATTATCGTATTGGGGGTTGGCGCGCGCTTGCTGTTTGACCTCATCAGCAGACCGGATGAGCTGTATTCGATTACCCGTTTGGGGCTGGGCCAATGAGTGTGCGCGCCGCCGGTTTCATCAAACGCAGCCGGTCGGTTTTGGCCGCCTTGCTCTTGGCTTTGAGCGCATCTTCCGGCGCACAGGCCAATGTGCTGGTGACCGATTTATCAAAAGACCGGATTGCCATTCATGCTGACTTTACCGGCGAAACGCTGCTTTTATTTGGTGCCATTGACCCGCAACCGCATGGGCCGGTGGATGGCGTGGCGGTTGTGTTGCGCGGCCCCGGTGAGAATATCATCATCCGTCAAAAGCAAAAACAATTCGGTATTTGGGCCAATGGCGCGGCCTTTCCGGTCGGGCCATTGCCGGGCTTTATGGCGGTGGTCAGCTCGACCCCGCTGGCGGTTTTGGCACCGGAAAAAGAACGCCGCTTATTGGGCCTTGGGCAAGACACGCTGCAACCGAACATGCTGCGCGGCACGGCAGATGAAAAACACCTGGCTGCCGCCATGCAAGCTTTCTTGCGGCTGAAAACCAAAGACCGGTTGTATAATGAAAATCCCAATGCGATTGAAATTATCGATGACAGGCTGTTTCGCGCCGAGATTGAGCTACCGGCGGGCATGCCGGTCGGGCGCTATGTCACCGAGTTTTTCGCGTTCAAAAATGGTCGTCTTGTCGGCTATCGAACCGGTGAATTACCGGTTGATATTGTCGGAGCAGGCCACATATTGCATCAAGCAGCCTATCAGCAATCACTGCTATACGGCATTATCGGCGTGGTGCTGGCCGTGCTGATGGGCTGGGGTGCTGCTATTTTATTCAGGCGACGCTAATGGATGGTTTTTTTGCTTCGGCCCTTGCGGCTTTTTTCGGCGGTGCGTTGAGCTTTCTGAGCCCATGCGTGTTGCCACTTGTGCCCGGCTATTTATGCTTTGCCGCCGGTCTGCAATTTGCCGAATTATCGGAATTGGACAAAAAAGGCGAAGCGACGCGGCGCATCTTGCCCGGCGCATTGGCCTTTGTCGGCGGCTTTTCGGCTGTGTTCATTTCTTTGGGAGCCGGTGCCTCGGCCATTAATCCGCTGCTGCTCGCCTATCAGGCAGAGCTGGCTTATCTGGCCGGTGGTGCGATTATTATCTTGGGCCTGCATGTCGGTGAGATTATTCATATTCCTCTTTTGGCCCGCGAGGCGCGTCTACAAGATAATTTGCCAACCGATAAAAATCGGCTTGGCGCGCGCGCGCCATTATTCGCCGCCTTTATTATGGGGCTGGCTTTTGCCTTTGGCTGGACGCCCTGCATTGGCCCGATTTTGGCAACGATTTTGGCATTGGCGGCAGCGCGTGACAGTCTCGGGGAAGGGGTCATTTTGCTGGCCATTTATGCCGCCGGTCTTGGCCTTCCGTTTATTTTGGCGGCGCTTGGTGTCGGGCGGTTTCTGGCTGCCAGCCAAAAGATAAAACAAAACATGGTGTGGGTAACGCGCGGCGCCGGCGGCTTGCTGGTCGTCACCGGCGGCTTGATTATGGCCGGAAGCTTGCAAAGTCTGGCCAGCTATTTGCTCGATTGGTTTCCGTTTATGGCGACACTCGGCTAGCCGCTTTGGAGTTAATGATGATGCGCTTTCGTGACCGCCTGAAAACTGTGCCGCCTATGGCTTTAATGCTGGGCTTGGCCGGATTGCTGCCGTTTTTACTCGGCGGTATTGGCGTTTGGCTGACTGTTTTGGGCGATTTGCGTTTCGCCCTGCCGCTGATTGTCGTTGCCTATGCGGCCTTGATTGCCAGCTTTTTGGGCGGCGTGCGTTGGGGCGCGGCGATGCAAAATGCCATGAGCCTAGACGCTGCGCGCGAAAAACTGCCGCGCTATTTGGTAATGGCCATCACCCCAAGCTTGGTGGCGCTGGTCGGCTTTATGCTGCCCTTGCCGCAGGCGTTTATTTTATTCATCACCTTATATACGGCACAGGCAGTGCTTGATGTTATGGCTGTCGACAATAATGATTTGGCCGCTTGGTATACGCCGTTGCGGCTATTGCTGACAATTATTGCATGCGCCGCCATGCTGTCGCTTTTTGTGCACGCGCTTATTCATTAATTTTAGATATTTACTATCTTTCAGGCTCTATCTGTCGGGTAGAAGACGTTTCGCATCAATCACCGCCAGCCTGTCACGGCCCAGCAATATGGCTTGATAATCATGCGGCGCAAACAGGCCGTCAAACGCCGTATCGCGAATATTAAGACTGCCGGTCAATGCGCCAAAGGCCGGCAAAATAGCGCGGCTGTCATTATGAATGAAACAGCGACGGCGTAAATTACGCCCGCGCTGGCGCAATTTCGCACAAGGGTGTAAATGCCCGGCCAGTTCTCCCGCTTCAAAGCCGTCAGCCAATAAAAGCGGCTCATGACGCATCACCAAAGCGCCATCATAATCAGCCCGATAAATCTCATGCGCCGCACCGGGCAGGCTTTTAGGCGGGCTTGGGTCATGATTGCCGGTCACCCAAACGGTTTCTTGGCGTGCTGCCAAGTCGGCCAGTCGCGCCGCATCATCGTGCGCCATGCGGCTCAGCCAATCATCATCATGAAATGCATCGCCCAAAGAAATCAGTTTATGCGGTTGATAGCGGTCCAATAAAGCAGCCAGCCGTGTCATGGTTGCCGCCGTATCATAAGGCGGCAAAGCAATGCCGCGCGCCGCATAGGCCGAGGCTTTTTCAAAATGCAAATCGGCAACAATCAGCGCTTTGGCAGCCGGCCAATACAATGCGCCGGCCAAATCGGCGATAAGAAGCGCCCCATTTAAACGAAACTCATAGCGCGTCTGCATGGCCGAAACCGCTTATCCCTTCGGTCGCTTCGCGCACCAAATCATCATGCCGATTGGACGCCTCGCCCAGCAATTCATCATCGGCTGCGCCGCGCACCGGCTCCTTGCCCATCTCCATTAATAACGGCACCGCCAAAGGCGAAATATGCGGCAATCTTTTGAACAAAATCTTCTCCTGAATACGCGCCAGCATATCGCCAAGCCGACCAATATCCAAAAGACCGGTCGCCGCATCGGCCCGCGCCGCTTGCAGCAAAATATGGTCGGGCTGATGGCTGCGCAAAACGTCAAAAATCAAATCAGCCGAAAACGTCACTTGCCGTCCGGATTTTTCATGTCCCGGCAGATTTTTTTCAATCAAGCCGGAAATCATCGCGCAATCGCGAAATGTGCGTTTCATCAAAGACGATTCATCCAGCCATGCTTCCAAATCATCGCCCAACATATCTTCGGCAAATAACGCCTCAAGCGTCAGCTTGTTCTGTTCGACCATCAGACCGATATCGCGCAAGCCCCAAACCGCCAGACCATAATCATTGGCGACAAATCCCATCGGCCGCGCCCCCATCCGCTCCAAGCGGCGGGTCAATAACATGCCGAATGTCTGATGCGCCAGTCGCCCCTCAAACGGAAACGCGGTCATATAATAACGCGCGCCGCGGGCAAAACTTTCTACCAACATAATGTCTTTTTCGGGCAAGGCCGAAAACGCTTGCTGCATGGCCAGCCAGTGTGAAACTTGCGCCGGCAAATCTTTCCAGTTTTCAGGCCGCGCCAACATATCGCGCACCCGCTCAGCCAAATGCGCAGAAATCGGAAATTTACCGCCCTGATAAGTCGGCACTTTCGGGTCGGCATGGCTGGCCCGCGACACCAAAGCCTCAGTGTCGCGCACCGCTTCCAAACGCAAGGTCTCACCGGCAAAAACAAATGTGTCGCCCGGCGCCAAAGCGGTCAGAAAATATTCTTCCATCTCGCCCAAAACGCGCCCGCCCATGAGCGGCTTTTGTTTTTGTCCGGCCTTTGCGCGCGCCGCTTTCGCTCGGGTTAACCGCACTTTCAACATTGGCGCTTCTACAATAGTGCCGACATTCATTCGATAGCGGGTGGCCAAACGCGGATGGCTGAGGCGATAGCGACCGTCTTTTTCTTGTCGCAAGCGCGCATAGCGGTCATAGGTTTTCAACGCATAGCCACCGGTGGCAACAAAATCGACAACGCGGTCAAAATCATCGCGGCTTAAATCCTCATAAGGCAAAGCGGTAATGACTTCCTCATATAATTCTTGCGGATCAAACGGCGCATGGCAGGCAGTGCCGAAAATATGCTGCGCCAAAACATCCAAACCGCCAATGCGGGCGACCGGCGCGTCTTGCTCACCGGCGGCAACGCTTTCACGCGCCGCTTTACATTCCAACACTTCAAACCTGTTAGACGGCACTAACAGCGCTGCTGACGCCTCATCAAAGCGGTGATTGGCGCGGCCAATGCGCTGCGCCAATCGGCTGGCGCCTTTTGGCGCGCCGACATGAATAACCAAATCAACCGCCCCCCAATCAATTCCCAAATCCAATGTTGAGGTGCAAATAACCGCGCGCAATTTGCCCGCCGCCATTGCCGCCTCCACTTTGCGCCGTCGCTCCGTGGCCAAGGAGCCATGGTGCAAGGCGATTTCCAACCCATCCTCATTCAACGCCCATAATTCGCGAAACACCATTTCAGCTTGCGAGCGCGTATTGACAAAAACCAGACTGGTCTCGGCGGTTTTAATTGCTGCCAACACATCGGCCATGGCATGGCGCGCCGTATGGCTGCCCCATGGCAAACGTTCTTGTGTGTCCAAAATAGACAAAGCGGGCGGCGCACCGGCTGCCCCTTCAACCAAACCGGCAAGTTTTTGACCACCGCTTTGCGGGGCCAAATAACGCCGTAAAGCCTGCTTATCGGCCACTGTCGCTGACAGGCCAAGCCGCTTGGCATTTGGTGCAAGGCGGGCCAAACGCGCCAGACCAAGGGCCAGTAAATCGCCGCGCTTATTGGGTGCCAGCGCGTGCAACTCATCCAGAATAATCGTATCCAAAGCGGCAAAATAATCAGCCGCTTCCGGCCAGCTCAACATCAGCGCCAATTGTTCGGGCGTGGTCAAAAGCATATCGGGCGGGTTTTGCTTTTGACGGGTTTTACGATTTTGCGGCGTGTCACCGCTGCGCGCTTCAATGCGCACATCAAGCCCAAGCTCTTCAACCGGCTGCATGAGATTGCGCTGCACATCAACCGCCAGTGCTTTTAGCGGCGAAATATACAGCGTATGCAATTTCCCGTTTGAGCCGTCACGCAGCAGAGCTTCCAAGCTGGGCATGAAACCGGCCAAGGTTTTACCGCCACCGGTCGGCGCGATAAGCAAGGCGTCTTCGCCGCGCCGCGCAGCCTGCCAAAAGGCAATCTGATGCGCACGCGGCTGCCACTTACGGGCGCGAAACCAGTCGTCAAATTGCGGCAATAAATCAGCATCAGCAGCCATGCCCCGACTATAGGGGCAAAGCTGTCGACCAACCAGTCATCTCGCCTGCGCTATTATTGCTTAAATCAGCGACCCAAATGCGCCGCCAAATCGCGGGCTATCTGCACGCTTGCGGCCTCGGCGGCATCCGACACGCGGCCCAATATCAAGAAACTATGCGTCAATTCGCCAAAGCAATAATGCGTCACCTGATTGCCGACCGCGCTTAAGGCCTCGGCATATTCATTGCCTTGGTCGCGTATCGGGTCAAACCCGGCAGTGGCAATAATCGCCGGCGGCAATTTTTGTAAGTTTTCATTATGCAGCGGATTGGCCCATGCATGGTCAATTTGCGCGTCATTGGGAAACACTGAGGCATTGAATAAATCCATCGTTTCAGTATTCAACGGAAATGTGTCGGCACAGGAGACGGACGAACCGAAAGTCTCAATTTTTGTGCTGACCCATGGATAGACCAATAATTG